>JALTKC010000024.1 GCA_027076245.1 Gammaproteobacteria bacterium | reverse complement strand
CGGGCAATACCAAAGTCCATGACTTTTGGAACATTATCTTCATTTATAAGAATATTAGCCGGTTTCAGATCACAATGGATAATGTTTTTTCGGGCAGCTTCACTTATGGCTTCCAGTACCGGCTTTATTAATTCCAGTGCCTGTTTAACAGGCATGGCACCAGATTTTTTCATCCGCTCGGATAATAGTTCGCCGCTGACGTATTCAAAAACCAGGTAGGGCTGCTGCTGTTCATCCTCACCGGCTTCATATATGGAGACAATATTAGGATGTACCAGTTTACAGACGGTTCGTGCTTCTTTTAACAGCAGGTCTTTGGTATTAAAGTCATGTTCAGCATTCAGATGTAATGACTTAATCGCTACATTTCTTTGCAGAACCGGATCGATAGCCAGATGGACAACCCCCTGCGTACCTCGCCCCAGTTCTCTGATTAAATTAAAACGTCCGATTTGTTCTGCCACTTAAATCTGATACTCTTCTTATCGCTATTCAGATTTCCTGAATACATAATTTTTTATAATGTTATAGATTCTTAATCCTGTTCTTAAAATATAGTGAAGATAAATTAATTGTCAAAAATCCTTGCCTGTTATTTTAATCTTCTGCATGATAAATAGTCTGTTTCATTTTCCTGATAATACCTTTATGACTTATATTAATAAATTTAATCCAGATGCGGGTTTTGACACTGAGGAACGCTGTCATATTAATGAACTATTAAATACCCCGGAACAGCCGGAATGTTCAATTGCTCAGGCCTCGGTAACACCGGGAGAGACCACTCAACTGCATGCAGTAAAAGACACTATTGAGCGCTATGTTATTCTGCAGGGCAAAGGCGATGTTTATATTAATAATCACCCGGCCGAAGCCGTTCTGCCAGGTGATACGGTGGTTATTCCTGCCGGTGCGGCTCAGAAGATTGCCAATACAGGAACAGAAGAACTGGTATTCTTATGTGTCTGCACACCGCGCTTTGAACAGAAAAACTACCTTAAACTGGAATAGCTGACCATGCCCAAACCTTATCAACCAGTCTCCTGCCAGCTTCATAGTGAGCTGGAACTCATTATTATGCATCAGCAGACTGTTCAGCTTGAAATAAAATCTGGAACAGGCACCCTTTCTGAAACCGTTATACCTTACGATATTATCAGCCGAACCGGTATGGGTGAGTTTTTACTGGCAAAGAACCAACACTCACAGCAAATGGAAATCAGACTGGATCAGATCCTGGATTATACCATTCTGCCGCTGCCTTGATATCCCATAATTTATGACTACACTCAAATAAAGTCATCACTTATATGAAGTCATCACTTATATAAAGTCGTCATTTATGTAGAACGATTATGTTACTGTGCCACATTATCAAGGCCATGTATTGAGTATGTATTATAAATTTTTTGCTGCACTCATCATTATTATTCTATTACTCATAAGCAGTTCTGCCAATATCTATGCATCTGATACCACAGAACAGCGTATCAGCAAAGAACCCATACGTCCCATACCGGACATTATTATTAACAATCAGGCTGAAGTGGATCTGGGCAGACAGTTATTTTCTGATCCCCGCCTTTCTGCAAATAACACGATTTCCTGCGCCACCTGCCACCCGCTTGATAATGCAGGTATGGACGGCAGACGTATTGCTGTGGGCATTAACGGTAAAACAGGTATCCGCAATACCCCGACTGTTTATAACAGCAGTTTACACTTCCGTCAGTTCTGGGACGGACGGGCAAAAACACTGGAAGAACAGGCCGAATCCCTTATTGCTAACCCTCATGAAATGGCCGCCATCTGGCCAGATTTATTAAGAAAGTTACATCAGGATCCCTATTATTCCAGACAGTTTAATGCCATTTATCCGGATGGTATTACCCGTGACAATATTTTATCTGCCATTGCCGAATTTGAACGTACCCTGCTGACACCAGACAGTCCTTTTGATCAATATTTAAAAGGGGATGAGCAAGCCATTAGCGAACAGACCCGCAAGGGTTATGAACTGTTTAAATCCTATGGATGCTCTTCCTGTCACCAAGGGGTTGCGGTCGGCGGTAATATGTATGAAAAACTGGGGACTGTAGTGGAATATTACACCTCAGAACACCCTGATTCTGATCTGGGTCGGTACAGTCTGACAGGTATTGATGAACACAAACATGAATTTAAAGTCCCCAGTCTTAGAAACGTAGCTCTGACAGCCCCCTATCTGCACAACGGCTCTGTTCCAACACTGGAAGCGGTGGTTGCCATAATGGGGCTGTATCAGTTGGGCCGCAATATTCCCGAACAGGATATTAAGCTGATTGTTGAGTTTCTTAATTCTCTCACCGCTTTACCACAATAACTGATACATACTGATGAGCCATTTAAAAACTTATGCCAATACTGACATTGAAAAAAAATTACCTGCCTGGTACTGGTTTGTCATTATCCTGTGCGTGGTTCTGCTTGTTTATTTCTATTTACAGTCCCAGTCCACCCGCAATACCGAACTAAAGCAGATAAGTAATGGTATTACCCAGTTAAAAGATCTGGACTCTAAAGTGAATGATGCCCTAATTCAGGTTAATTTCCAGGTTGTCAATCATTATGATTTTCTGGTCAATGCCATGGATACTCTAAGCAAAAGCAGTGAAGATTTTTTTAACAGAACCGAGATACTTAAGCAACCGGATCTAAAACCACTATGGATGCAGTACCAGCGGGCCATTCATTTGAAAGCTGAGTCTCTAGAACTTTATAAATCCCATTCTGCACTGCTGAAAAATTCTCTGAATTATTTTTTTCTTGTCACTCAGCAATTAATCCATAAGCCCGACTCAGCCTTTTTAAAAAAACATTATGCTGATTTACTGGATTTTATTAATGAGACCCATCGTATTTCTATTTTACAATTTTTTAAAAGCAAGCAGACAGCAGATAATATCAATAAACTGTCTGACATTCTTAAAACTCATGCTGATTTCGAACAATTATCCCCCCTCATTCACAGCATGATCACTCATTCCGATTTAATAGCACAATTACAGTTAGACGTAGTTGAATCATTCAATAATACATTAAAACCAGAACCCCAAAATATTCTTGATCAGATTTTTCACAGCTATCTACTACTTTATGAACAGGATGAGCAAGCCACTGCCAACTATAAAACGGCCATGCTGGTTATTTCGATCTTTCTGGCCCTTGCTATCCTGATTTCTTTTTACCGGCAAAACCGCATTCTTGTTAAACTGGCGGATACGGTAGATGATCTTAACTTCCAGCATTTTGCCCTGAACCAGCATGCTATTGTCAGCGAAACAGACGTCAAGGGTAATATTACATACGTTAATCAAAAATTCTGTGATATTTCCGGTTATAGCCGTGATGAACTGATTGGCAAGAATCATCGTCTGATCAAATCCTCTGAACACGGTAAGGCGTTTTATAAAAATATCTGGAAAACCATTGCTTCCGGTCATGTCTGGCATGGCGAGATAATGAATTGCACCAAAGACGGCAGCCCTTACTGGCTTAATGAGACGATTGTGCCTTTTGTTGATAATAATGGCACGCCTTTTAAATACACCTCAATCCAGACGGATATCACTCAACAGAAGGCCAATGAAGCCTTACTGGAAGAAAAAAACCAGTTTCTGGATCACCTGACTAACACCATAGGTGAAGGGGTCTATGCCCTGGATACCGAGGGCCGCTGCATTTTTGTAAATAAAGCGGCTCAGGAGTTGCTTGGTTATAGTGCCTCTGAATTTCTGGGTCAGTCCATCCATGATTTAATTCACTTTCAGGATGAACACGGTAAGCCTATACCTGCCAGCCAATGCAAGTCTCTGAGTTGTATTAACAAGGGCCTGTCCTATATTGATGACAATCAATTTTTTACCCGTAAAGATGGCTCTTTATTCCCTGTACGCATACATTCAAACCGTTTTCTTCAGGATGGCAAAGTATCCGGTTCAGTAACCGTCTTTCAGGACATTACTGTCCAGAAACAAACTGAAAAAGCTCTGCAACTGTCCCGTCAGGAAGCCGAAGCACATAGTAAACAGAAAACCGAATTTCTTGCCAATATGAGTCATGAACTGCGCACCCCTATGAATGCCATTATTGGTTTAAGCTATTTAGTTCTGGAAACGGAACTCACTAAACAGCAGAGAAATTATCTGGAAAAAATACAGACTTCTTCCCAGATACTGCTAGACCTTATTAACGATGTACTTGACCTTTCCAAGATTGAAGCCGGCAAGGTAGATATTGAACAGACCTCATTTAATATTCAGGGTATTATTAACAAGCTCTATGATATAACCCATGAAAAAGCAGAACATAAAGGTCTGCAATTACACTGTCATATTGATCCGGATATACCTGACCAGTTAATCGGTGATCCCTTGCGTATTACCCAGGTACTCTCTAACCTGATTTATAATGCCATTAAATTTACTGAACAGGGCAGTGTGACCATTAATATAAATCAAACCGGTTCTGTTGAAACTGCAACAGACAAAACAGCGATATTATTTGAAGTGATAGATACTGGCATTGGTCTGTCACCCGAAGAACAGCAAAACATATTTGCAGCCTTTACCCAGGCTGATACTTCCACGACCCGCCAGTACGGTGGTACAGGGCTTGGGTTGAGCATTACCCGCCAGCTCATTAATTTGATGCACGGAGAACTGGCGGTGGATAGCCGTAAAGGACAGGGCAGCCGTTTCTATTTCACTCTGAAGTTTGATATTCCACCATCAATTGAGGAAACCACATTCAGCCTGCCCCATCCAGAACAGACAGACAAACAGGAACAGGACAAAAAAGACGATGCCCGGAAAACGGATACGGCTGATTTTAAACAGGCACGAATCCTTCTGGTAGAAGACAATAAGGTTAATCAGATGGTAGCCAAAGCCCTGCTTAAACGCTTTAACCTGGATGTATGCATTGCACAAAATGGTCAGGAAGCCATAGAGCAATTTGAAAACGCAGCAAAAGAAAAACCTTTTCAGCTTATTTTAATGGATATTCAAATGCCTGTTATGGACGGTCTGGAAGCGACTCAGACCATTCGTAAGGACTCTGAACATGGTGGTGAGACCATACCCATTATCGCCCTGACGGCTCATGCTTTTGAAGAAGAAAAGCAACGCTGTTTTAATGCGGGCATGAATGATCACCTCAGCAAACCCATTAAACCGGAACTGCTTGAGAAAACCTTATCACGATGGTTAAAACCTTAAACCTAAATAAAAAAAAGCCGCCGGGATTACTCCGGGCGGCTTTTTATAAAGCTAAAAAAATTATGCTTTAAGCAGAAGCGGCTTCCGCCTTCTTGTCATACCATTTTTTAACTTCTTCATCCCAGCCATCCATGCGTACGTATGAACACTGACGTGGTTCGCTGACCATATTGGGATCCAGGTCTAAACCTAAACCTTCCAGGTAGTTAACCAGACCAATACGTTCGATCATTTCACCGGTACGTTCGTGTTCCAGAGCGTTTTCTGCGAAGAAATCAATCATTTCACCGGTCAGTTCAACCAGTGCTTCGATTTGCTCCATGGTATCTACTTTCATAAATGGAACCACCACAGTACCCATCATGTCACCAATCTTCAGAGTACGCTTACCACCGATAAGAATGGTTACACCGGTGTCATCACCAGGCGCCAGAGCCTTAGTCATAACATTGATACAATGCATACAACGAACACATTCTTTATTGTTGATGGTTACTGTGTTGTCATCGTTCAATTTAATGGCATTGGAAGGACAACGGTCAGTAACATTATCGATAACGTAGTCACGACCCTTGGCTTCAACAAACTTTTTAACTTCTTCCTGATCCACTTTCATGTCATCGCGCCAGGTACCAATTACAGCCATATCCGCACGTTCAATGGAGTTAGTACAGTCGTTTGGACAACCGGATACCTTAATTTTCCACTTATAGGGCAGAGCCGGTCTGTGCAGATCGTCCTGGAATTCATTGACCAGATGACGCATTAAACCGTGTTCGTTAGTACAGGAATGTTCACAACGAGCCGCACCCACACATGCCATTGCAGTACGAACACAGGGGCCGGCACCACCAAGGTCCCAACCGTAGTCGTTGATCTTGTCAAAGAACGGCTGCATTTCATCGGTAGTCGAACCAATAAACATGATGTTACCGGTCTGACCATGGAAGGTCTGCAGACCTGAACCGTGCTGTTCCCAGTCATCGGCCAGTTTATTCAGAATATCAGCCGTGTAAAAGTTACCCGCCGGCGGCTGAACACGAACAGTATGAAATTCTTTGGACTCAGGGAAGTGCTCAGCCACTTCAGAGAAACGTGGAATAATACCACCGCCATAACCGAATACCGATACGGTACCGCCTTTCCACCAGCCCATACGGGTTTCATAAGAATGTTCCAGCTGACCCAGCAGACCATTAACCATGTTATTGATACGCTCACTGGGGTGTTTATCTCTTAAACGCTTAATACCGCTGATAAAACTGGGCCATTCGCCGTTTTCCAGTTCGTCCAGCATGGGAGTTTCGTAAATTTTAACTTTTGACATAGCAAAGTCTCCTTTCAGCTATCTGTCTGAATATTGCCTAAGTATATGATTATGTAAATGGTTTTAGACTAAAAACAAATAACCTTATATAAAATATGGTTATAAAACAATGAGTTATTGTGATTATTTAAATTTATTTTGGAGTGAAAGTCAAGATTTTATTGATCTGGATCAATAAAATCTTGACTCTTTAGGATGATTTAGAAATAGACGGTGGAAACACCTTTAAACTGCCCGACAATGGTTTTTAATTTTTCTGAGGATTCTTCCAGACTTTGTCCAAGTTCTGTCGCCTGCATAGAATCATCATAGTTTTTCTGAGAAATATCTTTAATCACTTCCAGCACTTCCCTGATTGAATCCGCCAGTTCCAGTTGCCGTTCTGATTCGACGGCAATTTGCTTATTCATATCAAATAAGCTATTTACAGAATCGGTGATCTGTTCCAGTGCCCCGCCCGCTTCCTGAGCCTGACCAATCGTATCATTAACCTTTTTATTACCCTGCTGCATCTGACTGATGACCGCTTCACTGGCCGACTGCAGCTGATTAATCATATCCTGGATCTTGTCTGTGGACTCCTGTGTCTGATTGGCCAGGGTTCTTACTTCATCCGCCACAACGGCAAATCCGCGCCCCTGTTCTCCGGCTCTAGCCGCCTCAATGGCCGCATTAAGTGCCAGTAGATTGGTCTGCTCTGCGATACCTTTGATGACATCTATAATTGAGCTGATATTTTCAACACTGCTGGCCACTTTAGCCGTGGCTTCCGAGGCCCTGGAAACCGCACCGGATACTTCATTGATCTGTTCAATCGAGTCCTTGACTACGGTACAGCCCTGCCGGGCTGAGTTATAGGTTTCTTCTGCCACCTGCACACCTTTACGGGTATGTTCAGTAACATGATCCACTGCAGTGACCATCTTGTTAACCGTCTCATCAATCACCCCTATTTTTTCTTTCTGTACCTGTAAATGCTGTTGACTGGCATCTGACAGACTGGCCATTTTTTCTGCCGCTTCTGAGGAAGTAATGGAAACAGCACTGGCATCAGAAATAATACCCTGAAACTTTTCCAGCATACTATTAAAGGCTTCTGCAAGATGGTTCAGTTCCACCACCTGACTGAAGGCAACACGTTTGCTTAAATCAGAATTTTTTTCAATATCCTGTACCACATGAATCATATCAGACAATGGTTTGTTTATGGTGCGCGCAATATAGAGCATTATCAGGATAGAAATAATCAGTATAATAATCAGAGGTGGTAAGATGTCATATAAAACCTGCTTCCAGAGTTGTTTTATTTCTGAAATATCCTGCACCAGCCATAGTTCACCACCGCCTTTATTCTTCAGGGGTAACACCAGTTGCAGTAAACCTTTATCATAATCAATATAATAATTATCCTTAATCTGTTCACTGTCCGGCTTCTGGTATTGACTATTTAGCAGTTCTACCTGTTTTTTCTGTTGTTCATAAGTACTGATCTCTGCGGCAATTCTGCTTTTTATTTTTTCCAGTTTGGTTCTTTTTTTATGTTCAGGAGGCAGCTTTGCCAGAGCCTTTTCAATTTTATTTAATTTTTTCTGGCGTTCGGATAAATAATTATCGGCATAGGTGGTGCGATAAATCTGGCCAGTCTGGCCATTATAAAGCGCACTGAATGGTGTATTCTGCAGATCGGTTTTGCCATTAACTGAAAAAAACTCAATCGCCTTGTTAGCCTTGAACAGGTTCAGGGCTTCCGCATCCTGAATATTGGCATAATTACCACCGCCTACAGAACGGGTCATTAAATTCAATATAGGCTGAGCCGACACCTTAGCCAGCTCAACCCGGTTGGAGACAGCCTTGTCAATATCATCATAATAGCGCACGATACCCTGTAAAATTCCAACTACCAGAAGAATAATAATAGGCACAATAGTTATTGCTTTATTAATTGATATTGATTGCTTAAAGGCCACTGTTTACTCTCCCTAACTTGAACTTACCACTATTTTGTGCAAACACCGGTAATACAGGCATCACCGTAACCGGAGTGACAGGTGGTACAGGTAGAAGGGTTTAACGACGGATGAGCATCGGAGATATCCTTGCCATCATAGCTGTAAGCACCATATTGAGGTTCACCCACCAGATGCTCGGTTACCAGCAGCGCTTTAATATCTGTCAGTTCCAGTACGCCGGTTGGGCCATCTTCATAGGCACCGGCTTTCTGAGCCGGATTCAGGCGTACATTATAGGCTGAGCCTTTTCCATCATTGACCCAGTTATAGGTTTTCATAGTTTCTATCACAATAGGTGGTAAATCAGCAGGAATAGCCGTTTCCTTACTCAGAATTTTACCCGAATGGTGAATGGGCCAGTTTTCCCAGCCTTTTGGAAACTCAGCATCGGACTCTGCTGCTGCCATGACACTGATGGTCAGAAAGGAAAGACCGCTTAAAACAGATATCAATTTCATAAAAAACTCCTTGGTAATATAATAGATAAGGGTTAAAAACCCTGAATCTCTAATGATATTTACGGCAATTGCAGTATTTAGTTTAGATGTTTTTTTTATTATTTCCTTACATCATGACAAAAAAGTCCTATAATAAAATTGTCATGACAAAATAAATTTGTCAGACGACTCACAGAAAATAACGCAAAAAATAATCACTGTTTTGAGTCTCTTTAAAATCGTTTTATCCTGATGGCCTGACAAATATGAAAAAAGTTCCTGAAATCTGCAAGCCTTCCTGTGACGATCTCATCAATCTGTTTACCGATCCTTTCGTCATTATTGACCGGCACTATCAGATAGTCGCCAGCAATCAGGCCTACAGGGATTCATTTAAAAACCAGAACAGTATTGAGGGCAAATTCTGCTACGAAGTATCCCATGGCTATGATTCCCCCTGCAGCCAGTATGGTGAACACTGTCCTCTGGAAACCGTTATGCGTACCGGCAAAGCCACCAGCGTCCTGCATATCCATAAACACGATGGGGAAGAAGAACAGGTGCAGATCAGTGCCAGCCCTATTCATAATAACCTGGGTGAAATCCACTACATGGGTGAAACCATGGTCACCATTGCCCAGGAAGAAAATGATCCGCAACTGCTGGTAGGGCGAACCCCCGCCATTTTACGTCTGATCAGTATTCTGCACCGGGTAGCCCCCACCCAGTCCACGGTATTTATTGAGGGAGAAAGCGGTGTCGGCAAGGACTGTGTCGCCAACTATATTCACCACTATTCCAAACGTAAGGATAAACCCATGATTGTAGTGGACTGCGGAGCTATTGGTGAGACCCTGATTGAAAGTGAGTTATTCGGTTATGAAAAGGGCGCCTTTACCGGTGCCAACAAGCAGAAAATCGGCCTGATTGAGTCTGCCGACGGCGGTACTCTGTTTATTGATGAAATCGGAGAACTGTCACTGGACCTGCAGACCAAGTTACTGCGGGTACTGGAAAGCGGCAGTATCCGGCGTATTGGCGGCACCCATTATTTTGATGTGGACGTGCGCGTTATTGCGGCCACCAATCAGGATGTTAAAAAAATGGTGCAAAACGGCCAGTTCCGTCAGGACCTGTATTACCGGCTGGCGACTTTTCCAGTTTATGTCCCACCGCTCCGGGATCGCAAGGAAGATATTCCTGCCATTGCAGAACATTTTTTACGTAAAATCGATGACGGACATATGCATATACCACTGCCCAATGACGTGATTGAAATTCTGTCATCATATGATTTTCCCGGCAATATCCGGGAACTGCGCAATATTATTGAGCGCGCCGTGATTCTGGCGGCCGGTGATAAGATTAGCGAAGAACATCTTACCATTGATCGCAATCCTCATCAGGTACTGGAAAACGAACTGAATGATATGGATATTGACGATTTTCCTCGCCCCCGCTCTATACAGTTAAAATCCCGCCGTACCACTCATAAAACCGGTTTGGCAGATAAGCCGCCCAAGGAACAATTCAGAAAGCAATCCCGCAAGCCTGATCTGGAAACAATAAAACGCACCCTGGCGCTGCATAACGGCCACCGACTGTCCACTGCACAGGAGCTGGGGATCAGTGAACGCACTTTATACCGCTATCTGAAAAAATTTGAATTACTGGAAAACAGTTCTTAGTCCTGAAAAAATCAACAGACAAAAAAAAGCCCAACCAAAAAAACCTTAAAAATTAAGGGGGCTGGGCAATCCTGACAACATAAAAATGTTAAAGCCTGAATTCAGCAAATAACACCAGATTCAGGTTATCGACTAAAAACGAAACAGAGCAATAACTCAGACACATTCCGTTCATATTCTATATAGCATACACTGTGCCAGCTTTTTAAAAACAAACTATCCCATTGATTTTATAGACCTTATTGATTTTTTATGCCATAAAAACAAACGACATGACAGTTTTATTGTCATGACATTATTGAATAAAAATGATTTTGTCATAGGACTGACATGACATTTGGCAGGTTTTAGGGAAAAGTTTTCTAGATGGGAGGTGAGAGTAAAAAGGTACGGCTTACGGAGGGTTCGTAGGCCGTACAAGAGCTTACACCGACAAAAAGAGGAAAGAGCATCAAATGCTCAAACTCTATGTACTGTTAATATAGCAATACACATGCCAGATTTTATAAAGTTATTATTTTATAATATAATTATACTTATCTTATTGTTTTTAAAGTTATTTTAATTTTAAGTTCTGGAACATTCCGGCCAATAATACTTAGAACAGAACAAATGCACATGTCAATATTGTCATGTGCATGTCACTTTTGACATACACATTTTTTGTTTGCCTGAACAGGTGCGTTATTGTACTGGTATAAAATGGGACTGAGCACATTCTTCCAGAGTATGTACCATGCCATATAGGGCTTTTTCAGTGTATTCAAGATTCAGGGGAATGTGGTCAAATGAATGTTGCTCAATACACTCCCGCAGTCCAGGGTTTTCAAATCTGGCAGCATCAACTTTTTTTATTTCCGCAAAGCTCATATAACGGTTTTTCAGATAGGGGTTAAAGCGGGCAATAAGTACTTTCTGCTCCAGGGATAACTGGCGGAACAGGGTCAGCATTTTCTGCTCCACTTTTTTTAACTGATCCTTAACCAGCACTTCATTGTCCAGATAGGCTTCCAGATGGTCGGGATCCATAGCCACCAGTTTGGGGGCAATATAGATCACCAGCATTTTTACCAGCCGGGGATCCATCCAGAAGCGCAGATCGCTGCGGTGCTGGCGATCGATATAAATCCCCTCCTGCAACTGCTCCTTATCCAGTAGCGGAATATACAATGACAGGGTTATGGTTTTATATTCCAGTGCCTTGCCTCTACTGTGTATATACTCATCCAGAGCCGGCTCAAACCCCTGACCGACCCGTATAATGACATCGGCCTTCTCCAGCATAGCTTTCTGCTGTTCTGTTAAGGGCTTTTGTATATCACTCATATTCAGGTAAACCACGTCCGGCCTGACCACCTGATGAGCAATGCTGGCCACAATTTCATATAAAGGTTCAATACTGACCACGATATTAGGTGGAGGCTCAGAAGCTTCCATCTCGTCCGGCTCTGATCCGTCTGCGCTGGACACGGTTGAAGCTGAAAATACCAGAAACAGCATTAGTATCAGCCGCAGGCCGGTAGAAAATTGTATTTTTAAAGAAAAAGTTTTGAATAAATTACCCGGTAAAAACATTACTGGTTTGGTCTGCCCGTCAGAATAATTCATATTGTGCCTGTATTACTTTTTCCAGTGAGGTATTTTGCAGCATCAGCAGTGCATCTGCCACTGGTGCCAGCTGTTTTTCAATATAATGTTCATAATCCAGAGGCCGGTTATTATACTCTATTGGTTCCGGCCCGTGGGTGGTGATCACATATTCTATCCAGCCACCTTTTTCATAGCGGCCCGTCTGCCCCCCTTTTTCTCTGGCACAGGCCTCCGCCTTAAGGGCTGCCTGTGCATGAGGCGGGCAGTTTTTCTGATAATCGGCCAGTTTCTGTCGCAGACGTTTACGGTAAATTAACTGCTCATCCAGCTCTCCGGCTTGCAGACGCCGGACAATATCCTTAAGATAGTCCTTATAGTCTTTATTATGAAACACTCGCTCAAACAGTTCCTGCTGCACTGAGCGGGCCAGTGCTGTCCAGTCTGTACGCACGGTTTCCAGCCCCTTGTAGATAATTCTGTCCCTTCCGTTTCTGCTTATCAGACCAGCATAACGTTTTTTGCTACCCTTTTCCGAGCCGCGAATAGTCGGCATAAAAAAGCGCTTAAAATGGGTTTCGTATTCCATTTCCAGATACGACTCAATCTGATACTGTTCTGATAATACCTGCTGCCAGTGACGATTAATCATCGCCACCAGTTTTTCCCCTGTCTGATCCGCCTGCTCATTACTGACCGCCTGCCCCAGGGAGACAAAGACTGAATCGGTGTCACCGTAAATCACCTCATAACCCTGCTGCTCAATCAGACTAACGGTCTGTTTAATTAGATCATGCCCGCGCATGGTAATGGAACTGGTCAGGCGGGCATCATGTACCCGGCAGCCCGGTGTGCCCAGTACCCCGTAAAATGAATTCATAATAATTTTAATGGCCTGTGACAGGGCGGCATTATTCTCTGCCCGGGCTTTGTCCCTGGCATGCCATAAGGACTCAATAATATCCGGCAGAATGGCACCTTCACGGGCAAAGCGTATGCCCTTATAACCGGGAATGGTTTCCTGCTCATTTAACATACGTGCCAGCACAAAGGCATAGGGATCCACCTTAAAGGTGCGTATTATACTGGGGTACAGGCTTTTGTAGTCCAGTACCAGCACACTGTCAAACAGCCCCGGACGGGAGTTCATTACATAGCCGCCGGGTGCCGAGGCCGCATTGCTTTGATCCGCGACTCTGGAAGCCACAAAGCCCTTGCGGTGCAGTCTGGGCAAATACTGATTATCAAAGGCAGCCACCGAGCCCCCGGTTCTGTCCATTTCCAGTCCGGTTAAGCGGGCTCGTTCAATGGCAAAGTTAATCAGATCGGTGTGTTTAAAAATATCCAGTACCAGCTGACAGTCTTCAATATTGTATTGCGCCAATGCTGTTTTATCCTCTTTGAACAGGCGACTGATTTCCCTGGCTTTATACAGAGGGTCATGATGGGTATCGGATTTATCTGTTGAAGGGATCAGTTTGCCCCGCCCCAGCAATTCACCAGCCACATGATCCAGTGCAAAACTTTCAAAATTCCAGGTGGCGCTCTTTAAGGTGTCAATACCGTCCAGCACCACCCTGCCGGGCAGCAGCATAAAATAATGGCTCTGCTCAGTCTGCACCTGACGCCATACCGGTGTACTATTGCCCCGGCCAATGGACAGGGACAGGTTAAGACTGTCCGCCTTACGCTGCAGAAAACGAAAGTCAAAATTAATCACATTCCAGCCGATAATAATGTCGGGATCCTGCTGTTGTATCAGCTCAATAAAACGCAGCAGTACGGCCTGTTCTGAAGCATGATATTCAATATTGATGTTCTTGTCAGACGATTTCTGCGTACTGCTGCCGCACATCAGACAGATCTGCCAGTGCTCTGTGAGCAGGGCAATGGAATACAGAGCCTGCGAATCGTAAGCCGTTTCTATATCCAGGGACAGGACTTTTAATTTTGGCTGATAGTCCGCCGGTTTGATTTTAGGGTTTCGGATCAGTGTGCCCGAGTCAGCAGGGCAGAGAATACTGGCTGAGGCGTTAATAAAACGCTCCGTCAGATAACGCTCTGTGGGTCGGATATCAGCTTCGTAACAGGCAATATTATGCTTTTGCAACAGCTCTCTGGCCTGATAAAGCTGCCGCTGGTTGTTAAAATAGATGCCGCTGACCGGATCATGATCAAAGTTCTTTAGTTTTAGCGCTTTGACAGTAAACCTTGACTTGCCTGACAATAGCGGTTCCACCCGCTGAACATCCTGCTGACGGATAAAAAAGACCGCCTGCAGGTTTTCTATCTGAACATTGACGGCCCCCTGATCGGTACTGAACCAGATATCCAGCAGAATACCTTTTGCGGTATCCTGCCACTGGCGGGTCAGCAAAAATGCGGGTATGGACTGTAAATCAGGCATAACAGGCTATGGGGCTTCTCTGAACGGCAAAAAATGCCGGATCTGTTTTTTTACCAGTTGATACAACTGCTCAAATTCTTCCTTGCGGTTAGACTGGCTGCGCCAGGCAAAACCAATTTCCCGGTAGTCATTTTCCCGATCCGCCAGGGGACTGATTTCTATATCGGTGTTATTAAGAATACCGGCGGCAATGGCCATTTCCGGTAAAAAGGTGACCCCCAGATCATTATTGACCATCTGCACCAGGGTATGCAGACTGGTAGCGGCAAAGCTGTTGATTTTTTCTGAGCGATCCAGATGGCAGGCTGACAAGGCATGATCGCGCATACAGTGACCGTCTTCCAGCAGCAGCAGGCTGTTGTCCTTAAGGTTGGAAAAGTCGGCTTTTATGGTTTCAGTATTTAACTGGGAATCCTTATGCTGAGCAAAGTAAAAACGGTCTTTATAAAAACTTTTCATCTCCACACCACTGGCCGGATAAGGCAGAGCCAGCAATACCAGATCCAGTTCACCTTCTTTTAACTGGCTCAGCACCTGTTCGCTCTGATCTTCCCGGACAAAGACTTTCAGTTCCGGAAATTCCTGCCTGATCATCATCAGGATCTGCGGGATCAGAAAGGGGGCAATAGTGGGGATCACGCCTAGTTTCAGGGTGCCGCCAAAAGGCCGGGCATAATATTCCACCTGTTCGGTCAGTTCTTCGACACTGAGCAGGATCTGCCGTGCCTGCCGTACCACTTCTTCTGCCAGGGGAGTAAACAGGATTTTTTTATTATCCCGCTCTATCAGCCTGACACCCAGCAGGTTTTCCAGTGCCGCAATGCCGCTGCTGAGAGTGGACTGACTGACATAACAGGCTTTGGCCGCCTCACCAAAATGCTGATATTTGTGAACATTGACCAGATAGTGCAGATGTTTCAGGCTTGGTAGTCGCATACATGGTTTCTTTCAAAGAGGATATTTAATGTTTCAATCTGTTTTTTCGATTACAACAATCTAATCAATCTGTTTTACTAATTTTAACAGCCTTGCTAAACTATTTCCAACATTCGGGAACAGGTAAAACCATTAACCACCCGAAGCTCATTTAAAACATTATGATAAAAATTTATGGAGAATAACCATGTTAGAAAACAGAGAAGGCGAAAAAGTACCCTCAGTCATTTTTAAAACCCGCCAGAACAGCGAATGGGTGGATGTCAGCACAGCTGATTTATTTGATAACAAACGAGTCGTCGTTTTTGCCCTGCCCGGCGCGTTTACCCCAACCTGCTCATCCAGCCATTTACCGCGCTATAATGAGCTGTACCCGGTATTTAAGGACAACGGCATTGATGATATTTACTGTCTGTCCGTTAATGATACCTTTGTTATGAATGCCTGGCAGGATGATCAGGCCGCCGACAATATTACCATGATACCGGACGGTAACGGTGACTTTAGCAAAGGCATGGGTATGCTGGTGGATAAACGGGATCTGGGCTTTGGTGACCGTTCATGGCGTTATGCCATGATTGTGGACAACGGCATTATTGAAAAAATGTTTATTGAACCGGAAGTCGAAGGCGACCCCTTTGGTGTGTCCGATGCCGATACCGTTTTAAAGCATCTTAATCCTGATGCCAGACCATTGCCAACGGTCACAATTATTACCCGTAAAGGCTGTCCACACTGTACCCGAGCCAAGGAATTACTGGAGGCCAAAGGTTTACCTTATGAGGAAGTAGAACTGAACTCTGAAGTGACTAACCGCTCTCTGACCGCCTTAAGCGGTGCCCATACCACCCCGCAGGTATTTATGGACGGTAAACGGATTGGCGGAGCAGATGATCTGGAAGCTTATTTCAGTTAAACTCAAATAATACTGAATTAACCCCTCATCCTGACCTTCTCCCACTGGGAGAAGGAACCAGGAGCCGATCAATTGACCCATAACCCTGGAGTTGAACCATGGCTAAAAGTATTAAAGGTACTCAAACTGAAAAAAATCTGATGATTTCCTTTGCCGGAGAGTCTCAGGCACGCAACCGTTATACCTATTTTGCCAGTGTCGCAAAAAAAGAAGGCCTGGTACAGATTTCCCATATTTTTGAAGAAACCGCCGCTCAGGAAAAAGAACACGCCAAGCGCTTTTTCAAATTTATGGAAGGCGGCGAAATTGAAATTACCGAAACCTTTCCTGCCGGCCCCGTGGGCAATACGCTGGAAAACCTGAAAGCAGCTGCCGCTGGTGAAGAGCATGAATGGGAAGAAATGTATCCTGAGTTCGCCCGGGTAGCCCGTGAGGAAGGTTTTGAGGAAATTGCCCGCGCCTGGGAAGCCATCAGTATTGCTGAAAAACAGCACGGCAAGCGTTACCGTGATCTGGCTGATAATCTGGAGGCCGGTCGGGTGTTTAAACGCAACGGCAAGGTCGTCTGGCGCTGCCGCAACTGCGGCTATCTGCATGAAGCAGAAGAAGCCCCCAAAATGTGCCCGGCCTGTTTACACCCGCAGGCGCATTTTGAACTGCTGGGTGAGAACTGGTAGGGGAGAGCAGGTTTTAGGGACAGGACATGCTTTTCCTAAAACCTTGCACCTAAAACCTTGTACCTGTTACCTAAACCACATCATTGTTAATATCTACTTTAGTTAACAAGTCTGTTAATGGATTATCTGTATTCAGATCACTAAAACTCATATTGTCCAGAGTAATACTGTGTCCGGTCGCATTGCCGGAGTCATCCAGAACATTGATTTTTACATTGTCTGAACCATCATCTTCTACTGACAGGTGATCCTGTAAATAATCATCATCAGTCGTATTGCGTGGCGCTGAAAAAACAATTTCACCAAACGGCTGGTTAGTATCTGTCTTTATGGTAGTAACTGGATCGACTTTATCCGTTATACCATCAATAAATCCCGTTGAGACCTTCAGTCTCAAGAAACTCAAAACTGACATCTGTGAGGTTGTGGGTAATGTAATTGGTTCGGCAGAACTGTCGCCAACTACACCAGCACCGCCTGCGGCTGTGGCTTCCAGTTCAGATGGGTCGAAATTAGAGTCGTTTAACAGGGCCTGTTGAATATCTTCTACAGAGGCGATGCTTTCTTCGGGAGGCAGGCTGTTGGGAACATAAATGTCCTGATCCAGGGTCAGGCGGTCGTTACGGCCCAGGGTAATGGTCTGGTTATTGTCCATTTTTAACAGCACACGGCTTGGTCAATAAAAGATATTGTACCTTAGTACAATAGGCTGGAATGCAGATTTACCCTGAAAAAGTTAGAGTACATCAAGATAACCCCGTTCTATAGCAGTTTCCAGCGCACCGGAAGCGTGCAGTAACTCCTCATAGGTTTCCCGGAACTGTTTTAGTTTTTTAATTTGCTCAACAGAAGGTAAGGTATTTTCTGATTCAGTGGCCATTTTAAACAATGCTTTAAGATAATCTGCCCTGGCTCTGGCCACCATGGTAACGACCGGGTTCAGATCGGTCAGTTTTAGTTCTGCGATTTGTGGATTAATAATATCCCGGTTAATTTCCCTAATGGCTTTGTCCAGCTGCATTAACAGGCGTTTGGTATCAAGTTCGCTCATAAGTTTCGTTTTCTCTTCAGGTTATAACTCTTGATTTATGTTTTTAATATTTGCTCTGAAAGAGTTTATTTTGAATAGTTTAGCGGTTAACGGGTAATTGTCCAGTTCAGGCGGCAGCTCCGCTTTCAGCCCCATTATCGGGCGATTCCTGCTTTGTCTGTTCGGTATCTGACTCTGCTGACACTTGTTCATTTTCCTTGTTTTCCTGCTCCTGTTCAGTTTCATTAGTGGATTGAGACGTTCTGTCAGACATATATCGGGACAGATCCGAACCGGTTTTTTTACGCATAAATTCTGCCTGTTCAGTCAGTTCTGCAATTCTTGGGTGATCGGGCACTCCGGAAGATTTAAGCGCATGCAGGATATAATTATAATTTTCCTGAGCCACCAGATATTTGTGCTGCCGGGATTCCCGATTGGCCTTGTCGGAGTAAAACTGAAAAATCATCTCACAGCGCAGAACTTTCAGGCTTTTAATGTATTCGTTTAGTTTCTGAGGTTTAACCTTTGCATACCAGAAACCGGTATTAAGCTGGCGGATCAGCAAACCCACAGCCCGTATTTTGCTGTTAAAGTCTGCTTCATCTTTAATGGTCAAGTTGTCCGGAGGGGGCGGCGTTTTATTTTTTTCCTGAACATCACCGGCTTCTTCTATCAGTGCCTCAACCCCGCGAAAATTACGATCAATCCGCTGTATCATTTCAATCCGGGTCATAATCTCGTTCAGCAGCAGTTCGCGGATATCTTCTCCGATATTACAGCCCTGCAGACGTTCCAGCAGATCGCTGATATTATCCAGACCGCGTTTAATGGCCAGTATTTTCAGGCGTTTTTCACGTTGTCTCTGCTCCCAGGCTTCGGCCACACTGTTTACAAACAGTGTCAGTAAAATAAGCCCGCCTATTGCTGCAAAAATCAGATAGTCTTCCATCAGCCTGTTTTTATCAGTGTATTTATTTCCCAACCGGCCTGAGAAATAACCACTCCTGTAAAAACGCAGTGCTTATTTCTCAGTTTTGCCGGTTAAACGGTCCGTATGTTTTTCTATCGCGGATAAAATACCGCGTAGAATATTCAGTTCTTTTTCATCCGGACGGGCACGATTAAACAACCGTTTCAGGCGCTGCATCATCTGCCCGGGATGTTGAGGAATAATAAAGCCGATGTCCTTTAGAACCTTTTCCAGATGACCATAAAAATAAGCCATATCCCGGTTGGAAGGATAACGGAAGTGGTAGTCCTTTGGCCGTGCCTGTTCCAGCTCAGCCGCCTGAAAAATTTCATAAGTGAAGGTCTGTACTGCAGCAGCCAGGTTCAAGGACGAATAGTCCGGATTAGCCGGAATATAGGCATGAAAATTACACTGCATTAAATCTTCACCGCTCAAGCCGCAGCTTTCCTGTCCAAACACCAGAGCGGCCTGAGACTGAAGTGCCTCAGCGGCCATTTTTTCTCCGCATTCTCTGGCGGTTAAAATCGGCAGGCTCATACCCCGATCCCGGGTACTGGTGCCGACGACCAGCTGACAGTCGTTTATTACCTCACTAAGGGTATCGGCAATAATAATATTTTCTAAAATTTCTGTGGCACTGGTGGCTCTTATCCAGGCCTCCTTGTCCAGTTTACAGCCGGGATTGACCAGGTACAGACGGGACAGCCCCATGTTTTTCATGGCCCGGGCAACCGCACCGATATTGCCAGGGAACTGGGTATTAACCAGTACAATACGGACATTATCCAGAGGTGAGTGAGTATGTTCAGACATAATGCTTTCCGGCCCTTATTGAATGCTCAATTGCAAGGCACGCTCAATTTTAAGCTGCAGTTCCGGTTCAATCACGCCCCTAAACTCCAGTTTCGGTTCTGAGGTATTGATTTTAGTGGCATAAATAATGACGTTCTCAGGCTTGTACATTCTGACCAGTTGCTGAACATCATAGAGAAATTCTGAGGGGATATTGCCTTCATTTTTAACAATAACCCCCTTTTCAATAATCATTTTAAAGGTATTTTTGCGCTTTTTGCGAACATAAAAAATCAGCAGCGCATCAAAAAACAACAGAACAGCTACGCCGATAATAATAATTGTTAATGTATCCATTAGAGTATTAACCTTTTTAAAATTTATTAAAGCCTTTAGCTCTTATTTGAGCCTTTAGCTTTTATTTGAGCCTTCAGCTTTTACTTAAGCCCGAGGATCTTATGCGCCTGCAATGATACTCGCCATTGCGGGTGTTTCAGACAATAGTCCACAACCGCCTGCTGGTTCTCTGCCTGGCCTGCTTCATCAACCGCCTGCAGATAAAAATAGTTAAAATCCAGATTGGCAAACTGTTCCGGCGGCAAATCATGGCGGGGAAACAGCAGCTTGAGTTCATCGCCGCTGCGCTGTTCCAGTTTATCCAGCTGCTTGGGGCTGACGCACAGCCAGTCAATGCCCGCAGGGGCTTTTATCGTACCATTGGTTTCCACGGCAATTTCAAAACCGGCTTTATGTACAGCATCAATCAGTTTGCTGTCCAGTTGCAATAATGGCTCACCCCCGGTAAAAACAACCCAGGGAACACCTTGATTATTATCCGGCCAGGTTTTGCGGATCTGCTCAACGAGCTGCTGTGCCGAGGCAAACTTGCCGCCACCGTCACCATCGGTACCGACAAAATCCGTATCACAGAACGGGCAGACCGTTTTATGGCGATCCTTTTCCAGTCCACTCCAGAGGTTACAGCCGCTGAAACGACAGAACACGGAGGCTCTGCCGCTTTGATGGCCTTCACCCTGCAGGGTATAAAACAATTCTTTAACAGTATAGGTCATGCTCAGTCCGGCAGAGCCGGGCCTTCTTCGCCCCAGCATAAAACGGCGCCGCAGCCCGGGGTTTCAAATAAATCAATCCGATCCAGCTGAGGCAAAGCGGCCGACATTTTATCCTTAATCCAGTACAGCAGATGGGTGACATCCGCCTCCTCTATGCCTTCAAGCTGATCCAGACGATGATGATCCAGTTGTTTATAAACGGGCTTAAACAGAGCTTTAACATCCCCGTAGTCCACGGTCCAGCCCATAACCTCGTCCAGTTCCGCGGTTAAATGCAGACGAATAAGATAGCTGTGGCCATGCAGTTTACGTCGTTTGTCATGCGCTGCAACCCGGCTTAATTTCAGGGCGCTTTCAAAACGCTGTTCTTTCCAGATACGGTATTGTTCACCATTATAATGACAGCCGGAAGTATGGGTCTCATACACCGTAACCCAGGACAGCTGACTGAACTCCGGCTTAAGCCGCTGCCAGATCCAGTTGGCCAGCACTTCAGAAGTGGGATTTTCCAGCCCCTCAATATCATTGAGGCAGGCGTAATCCAGTTGCTCAGACAGCGGTTGCCAGAGTTGATCCATGCGTGCAAAATCCACTCCCATATCAGCCTGTTCCTGCTCGTCATCCAGATCCTGATTGGCATGTAAAATAACTTCAAAGCCATGACCATGCATGCGTCCGCACTGGTGACCTTCCGGAACATTAGGAAGCTGATGGGCGGCTTCAAAACGATAGCGCCGCCAGATATGCGCATGCCCCTGCCGATCCAGATCCACACCGCTGTCATGGGTACTTTGAATGGCCACCCGGTCAATCCCCTGCAGATCGATTTTCTGATGTACCCAGCGGGCCAGGTTCTCATCGGTTGGTACTGACAGATGATTATTTAACAAAGTGTAATTTAAGGGGGCAATGGTTTTCTGTAAATGTTCCCTTAAAAAGGCCACCGGCTCTTCAGCCAGGCCATCCACTTCGTTACTGCTGCTCAGTTCCATGGGCACCCGCACAGAAGCCAGATAGCTGTGCCCGTGCAGTTGCGCTGCCGGATGCCCCTTCGGCAGGATATTTATCTGGCAGGCAGATTCAAACGGCATGGTTGCCAGATAATAAATAGTATCGGTCATATTCAGAGGGTATCAGTTTGTGTAAAAATGGTATAAAGATCATGTAAAGATCATATAAAAAATCATTTTTCAAAATATTTAAAACGCTCAATTAAGGGATCCGGACGCTGAGCTTCAGCAAAACCTTTGGCTCTTAAAATACAGGCTGAGCATTCGCCGCAGGGCGGCTGCTGGCCATTATAACAGGTATGGGTCCAGGCCATGGCATCCATTGCACCCAGACGCTCGGCCAGTTCTACCGTATCGGACTTACTCAGGTTCATAAGCGGGGTATGAATGGTAATATTATACTCCATACCCAGACGCAGGGTCTGTTCCAGAGCGCTGAGGGTATTTTCCCGGCAGTCGGGATAACCGCTGTAATCTGTCTGTGCCACACCGGTTATCAGATGTTCTATACCCCGGCCATAAGCCCAGGCACCTGCAAAAGTTAAAAAAATCAGATTCCGGCCGGGGACAAAGGTATTGGGCAGCTGCGTCTGTTCATCTACATCCTGCTGCACATCAATATTATCCGTCAGGGCATTGCCGCCCAGCGCAGCAAAAGTATTTATAGGCAGAATTTCATGGGTCACCCCGGCAATTTCTGCGACCTTCTGAGCTGCTTCCAGTTCAATTTTGTGCCGCTGACCATAATCAAAACTGATACTGGAGACATTTTCCCGCCCGAATTCATTGATTGCCCAGTACAGACAGGTGGTCGAATCCTGACCGCCGGACAGTACTACCAGTGCTTTTGCCATTTAACTACCTGCTAATTTATTCTGCCAATCGATTTTAGTTTATGGAACTGTGAGATTGAGAAATCTTAACATATCCCATAAGATAGATTAATTTTATGACTTATAAAAAGCAGAACTATGAGTACCGATAAATCTCAGCGACATAATAAACGCATGCAGCGCCATAAAGAGGTCGTGGATGCAAAAATTGAACAGGCCGATATTGAACGCGGTGTAGTCATTGTCATTACCGGCAATGGTAAAGGTAAAACCACTTCAGCACTGGGTACTTTATTACGCTCACTGGGTCATGGCCACCCATGTACACTGGTGCAGTTTATCAAGGGGCAGTGGGATTGCGGAGAAAGCCGTTTTTTTGCTGATCCATCCTGTTCTTTAAACCGTAATCTGACCACATTCACCATGGACACCGGGTTTACCTGGAATACCCAGGATTTTGACAGTGACAAACAGGCCGCCGAAGAGGTCTGGCAGCAGGTGCTGCCGTTTTTCAGTGACCCCGCCTGCCGTCTGATTGTGCTGGATGAAATCACCTATATGTTTAAATATAAGTATCTGGATATTAATGATCTGCTTCAGGCCATAGAGAATCGTCCAAAGCAGCAAAATATTATTATTACCGGTCGCGGCGCCCACAAAGCACTGCTGGATATTGCCGATACCGTCAGCGAGATTCAGCCCGTAAAACATGCCTTTAACCAGGGTATTAAAGCCCAGGAAGGCATTGAATGGTAAAGCGGATATGACCGGTACTAAAGCACAGACCAAAGCTCACTCTAAACACCGCTTTCCCGAAGATGAAATCTGCGGCATTTATCATGCTATAGAATCCCGCCGTGATATTCGTCATTTTATCCCTGGTGAGATTGACCCCGAACTGCTGCAGCGTCTGATTAAAGCCGCCCACCACGCCCCCAGTGTCGGCTATATGCAGCCCTGGCATTTTGTACGCATTACCGATACTCAATTGCGCCATGCTATCCATGACCATGTTGAACAGGAACGCCTGAACACTGCTGATGCTCTGGGGCAGCGCCGGGATGAATTTATGAAACTGAAAATTGAGGGGATTCTGGAATGTTCCGAACTTCTGGTGGTCTCCCTGACCAGTCAGCGGGAACAGTATATTCTGGGCCGACGCACCCTGCCTGAAATGGATCTCGCCTCCGTGGCCTGTGCCATACAAAATATGTGGCTGGCGGCACGCGCCGAGGGCATTGGTCTGGGCTGGGTATCTTTTTTTGAACCCGAGGTTCTGGCCGACTTAATTAAAGCCCCACAGGGCGCTCTGCCAGTGGCTGTTTTATGTATAGGCCATGTAGAACACTTTGCTGACAAGCCTCTGCTGGAAGAAACCGGCTGGGACAGCCGACGTCCTTTATCTGAGATTATTTCTGAAAACCAGTGGTAAACCCTATTGTAATTATCATTGCTTAAAATCCTTTTTTACAAATACTATATAACCAGGGCAAGAGCATACTTTTAGTAATTCTCATTTAGGCGCAAATACCGTATCCATTAACCAAAGTATGATCCCACCCTGACTATATAACAACATATAATACCTGGAATGTTGACATACCAAATATGATATATATACTATATTTAATATGTGGACAATATACGAACATAAAACAGCTATTAAGCAATTAAATTCATTACCTATGGATATTCTCAAAAGGTATGAAAAATGGAAGGATATTGTAACCATCTCTGGCCCATCAGGGCTAAAACAGATAAAAGGCTTTCATGATGAATCCCTCAAAGGAGAGTGGAAAGGTTACCGTTCATCTCGTCTAAACCTTCAATATCGTGTTATTTATAAAATAATAAATGAAGAGTTGTATGTAAAAGTAGTTAAGGTTACTGCCCATGATTACAGGAAAAAGTAGTATGAAAGACTATAAAAAATCAAAGAAAAGAATAGATGTCTCCATAGGTGAGTCCGTACGCATAATGCGAGAACTACAGGAATTAAGCCAAAATGAACTGGCTTCATTAACTGGTATTCCTCAATCTACTCTTTCCGCAATTGAACATGACAAAGTTAATCTTGGTGTTGAAAGAGCAAAAGTATTAGCAAGGGCATTAAAATGTCACCCTGCTGTTCTGGTATTTCCTGGCTGGGATATTAATACAGAAAAAGCGGCTTAATCAGATACACATAGTTAATGCGGACAGAATGCCCACACTTTCATGGAAGGAAGTGCAGTATTAGATATGTAAATCAGGCATTGGCCAGTGTATCAAGGACGGTGTGCAGGTGTTCTACCATTTCACGGCCGCTGTCGGTCAGATAGCCGCCGTCAAGCTGGGAAATCATGCCTTTATGGAAGAGTGATTCGGCCGCTTTAATAATGAGCGGATCGGCATTATTGTGTATTTTCAGACCTTCAAGGTGTGATTCTTCAGGGAATTTAGCCAGCAGCTTTAGTTCATCAAATAACTGATCAGGGTAGGATTTAATCATGGAATACTCTTATAAAAACAGGATTAACTACAATTCAATCATCATACCCTCTTTGGCAAAAAAAGTCTCTGTATCACCGCAATAATCTTTATTACAGTATTTAACAGTAAACTCATCAATCTGATCATCGGTCCGTAATGGATCGTGGTGGAACAGGGCCAGTTTCTTTACCCGGCTGCGCTGGGCCGCGGCACAGACATATTCTATATAGCCATGCCCCCAGCCCGTATATTTTTCTTCGTATTCCTGCTGGGTGTACTGACTGTCGTGCACCAGCAGATCGGCGTCCTCATAAAAGGCTTCTATCAGATGATTCTGTTCGGCCGCCACCTGCTCGCCTTCTGCTGCCATTTCAGGATCGTAGTCCGGATGTTCCGGATCAGTAATAAAGACATTGCGGAACACTTCGGTATCATAAGCAGTGCAAAATGCCTTACCGTTGTATTCTATGCGGTACCCCAGGCAGAGCACCGGATGGTTCAGGTACTTGGTTTTCACCACAATACCATCACCCAGATCCATCACTTCTTCTTTTAAACTGAAATACTGAATATTAGCCGCCAGTTCCGCCTCCCGGATAGGAAAATAACGATAGGTCATCTGCCCGCCAACCACCTTTTCCAGGGTGTCTTCTTCATAGGTAACCGGGCCGTAAACCCGAATATGGGTACCCGGTACATAGGCCGGGACAAAAAACGGAAAGCCCATGATATGATCCCAGTGGGTATGGGTCAAAAACAGGTGCGCCTCCACAGGCTGAGGCCGTGCCATTAAATCATTGCCCAGCTCTCTGAGACCGGAACCGGCATCGATAATGATCAGACGGTCAATATCCGGAAAACGGACTTCTATACAGGGCGTATTGCCCCCGTAACGAACCGTATTAGAACCCGGGCAGGGAATGGAACCTCTCACCCCCCAGAATTTAATTTGCATTGTCAATGTAAAAAACCTGCACCTGTGACTTAAAATCAGCTTAGCTGTAAAAAAATGACCGCTTTTTCTATGGATGCCTGTACCGCATCATTTTGTTGTATTAATTCTGACCACAAACCGGACAATTGTGGAATATTCTGATACTGCTCACTGTCGGGAAACAGATTGCCGGCCGAACCTATCTCAAAAATATTAGCATAAAGATCAGCAATTGCCACACCTGATATTAAAAGTCTGTGATCTTTATCTGCTTTTTCCGCTGCATGATGATATTTCATCACAGAAACCAGGGCTTCATTGAGTTGCCATTTTTCTGCAATCATAGCCCCGCAGAAGCCATGGTCAAAACCAAAGATCCGCTGTTCCGCATCATGCAGATCAATGGACTCTGTTCTGGCCAACTGCATACATTGTGCATATTGTTCCTCAAAACAATGCACCATGGGGACTTTACCCAGATCATGCAGCAGTCCTGCCAGAAAGTATTCCTCTCTCTGAGCAAGGGGAATTTTACCGGCAATCGCCAGTTCTTTAGCGGCCACTGCAACACACAGAGAGTGTGCCCAGAATTTATCCATGGATAAATACGGGTTTTTATGTCCTTTTAAAGCCCCTACCACAGCCGTACTCAGGGCCAGATTTTTAACCGTATTAATACCCAGAATAATAATAGCCCGGGTCAGTGAGGTGATCTGGTTAGGCAAGGCATAATAGGCCGAATTAATCAGTTTAAGCACATTGCCGGCCAGCACCGGATCCAGAGCAATAATCTTATTCAGATCATTGGGTGATACATCCTGCCGGTTACAGACTTCCAGTACTTTGGTGACTGTCGTTGACAGACTGGGCATTTTATCAATATAACGTTGCAGTGTATCAATATGCGGGTCAGACACTTAATTTCATCCTGGAAAAAGGTTCTTAACAGATTAACTATTTGCAGTAACCAGATTTTGTAACTATATGCTTTAACTGTAGCGCTTTCTGTCAGAAATGCCTGACTTCAGGGACAAATTACAGAGGTTTCTGCTAATATAGTGAACATTGTCCGATTTTAGTTTGATCGTAACTACTCAGCTCCAATTAAAGCACACTAGAGTGATTGACTGCAGGTGCTGTATTTACGGGGTTTATGAAAACATGGATGTTTTCGTAAAGCGATACATGGAAGTACTTGAGCGTCCCCGGAAATACAGTACCTGCAGTCAATCACGGCCATTTATGCTGAATAGTTATGTTTGATCGTAAGAAAA
>JALTKC010000023.1 GCA_027076245.1 Gammaproteobacteria bacterium | reverse complement strand
GCTGGAGATACAAGGATTTACAGGTTATTTTGGCTTTATTCGTAGTCACCCTACGGGTGAAGTCAAAATGTTCTGGAAAGCCTTGTAGATTCAGTGCTATGGACATTCGCAGTAGGTTTAACTGATTTATTTAGGATTATAGCTGCATATTACACAGGTGCCGCCGTTGGTAGTTTAGCCGTTGCATTAGGAAGGACTCTTAGCTGTGGAACAACTATTGCAGATATAATGTGGCAACTTCGTGAAAATGGTATCTATGCCGTATGGATTGAAAGTGAACTAATATCGCACCCTCAATTTCTTAAACCTGTGAGATAAATATGGAACAAAACTGGAATGGGCTAATTATTATTTCTATGATGGTTTTATCTGTCATAGGTATTTTAATTCTGACTTCTATAATCAAAGAAAAAAAACTGCAAAAATCAGGAATATTACCGACTGTTCACGACACTACAGATGAAGATATAAAACGCCTGGCCAATAGCCCATATCGAATATGGGCTATCAAACGCTATAGACAAATTTATAAAGTTTCCTTAAAAGAAGCAAAAAGAAAAATAGAACAATTAGTTTCTACTAATTGATAGTGTAAATTAAACCCGATAGTACAGCCTAGAACGCCCACGCTCTTTTCTTTTGCTCTTTCTCAGCGCTCAACGCTCAGCGCTGCTCTTCATGATACCCCTTACTAAACTCATGCACCGCATTAATAAACACCCCAACCCGTTCCGGGTCGATATGCTGATGAATACCATGGCCCAGGTTAAAGACATGGCCGTTGCCTTTACCGTAGCTGGCGAGGACGGTTTTAACTTCTTCTTCAATCCGTTGTGGTTTGGCGTACAGGATGCTGGGGTCCATATTGCCCTGTAAGGCAACCTTGTCCCCTACCATGGCTCTGGCGTCGGCCAGATCCAGTGTCCAGTCCACACCTAAGGCATCACAGCCTGTTTGTGCCATTTCCTTCAGCCAGCCGCCGGCACCTTTGGAAAAGAGTACGACGGGGACTTTTCGGCCGTCATTTTCACGGGTCAGACCTTCCACAATCTGCTGCATATAGGCCAGGGAAAATTCTTTGTAATCTCTGGGGGTTAATACACCACCCCAGGTATCAAAGATCATCACTGCCTGAGCACCGGCGGCTATCTGGGCGTTAAGATAGGAGGTTACCGACTGGGCCAGGGTGCCCAGTAATTTGTGCATGGTTTGAGGCTCATCAAACATCATGCCTTTGACTTTGCCGAATTCCTTGGTTGACCCGCCTTCAACCATATAAGTGGCCAGGGTCCAGGGGCTGCCGGAAAAACCGATTAAGGGTACCCGGCCATTAAGCTCTTTACGAATGGTGCGTACCGCATCCATGACATACTTTAACTCCCCTTCCGGATCAGGCACACCTAAAGCATCTACATCGGCCTTGCAGGTAATGGGCTTGTCGAACTTTGGACCTTCACCCTGAGCAAAACGCAATTGCAGTCCCATGGCATCAGGTATGGTCAGAATATCCGAAAACAGGATAGCAGCATCCAGAGGGTAACGTTCCAGGGGCTGGATGGTGACCTCACAGGCCAGTTCCGGATTCATACATAAATCCATAAAACTGCCGGCTTTTTCCCGGGTTGCCCGGTATTCTGGCAAATAACGACCGGCCTGGCGCATCATCCATACGGGCGTCATGTCCACGGGTTCACGTAATAAGGCTTTCAGGAAACGATCGTTTTTTAGTTCAGTCATTCATTCTGCTCCGGCAGATTAAAAAATTCAGGATAATTTATACTTCCAGATAGTCCAGTATGCCTTCTGCTGCCTGACGGCCTTCAGAAATGGCGGTAACCACCAGATCTGAACCTCTGACCATATCACCGCCAGCAAATATTTTGGGGTTATTGGTCTGGTAGGTAAATTCCTGTTCTGTCGGGGCAACGACCCGGCCACGCTCATCCAGGGTGACATCATAGTCAGCAAACCAGGGTTGTGGATTGGGTCT
>JALTKC010000022.1 GCA_027076245.1 Gammaproteobacteria bacterium | reverse complement strand
TGTGTGGCGGTTATGCCGCTGGCCGGTCTGATTGGTTCTGGCCTGGGGATCTGTAATCCCCATAATATCCGCCTGATCATCGAAAATGCCGAAGTGCCCATTCTGGTGGATGCCGGTGTGGGTACGGCTTCAGATGCCGCCATTGCTATGGAACTGGGCTGTGATGCGGTGCTAATGAATACCGCCATTGCCGGAGCCAAAAATCCGGTACTGATGGCATCGGCCATGAAAAAAGCCATTGAAGCCGGCCGTGAGGCTTTTCTGGCCGGCCGGATGCCGAAAAAAGCCTATGCCAGCGCATCCTCTCCCATTGATGGTACGTTTTTTTAATTGCGGATAATTACGGATAGATGCTGTGGCTGTAGAACATCCCCGCACCATTAAAAGCTATGTGGTTCGTTCCGGGCGTATGACTCCGGGGCAGGAAAAAGCCTACCAGGAAAACTGGTCACACTATGGTGTAGAGGCCGATGGCCGGATGCTGGATTTTCAGCAACTCTATGGCCAGGATGCACCGGTTATTCTGGAAATTGGTTTTGGTATGGGGGACTCTCTGTTGGAAATGGCCCTGCAGAATCCGCATAATAATTACCTGGGTATTGAGGTGCATAAGCCGGGGGTAGGCCGCTTGCTGGGTAATATTAAAAAGCAAGCACTTACTAACCTGAGAGTCATGAAGGCTGACGCCATAGAGGTTTTAAACAAACAGATCCCCGATGAAAGTTTAAGCGCGGTTTATCTGTTTTTCCCTGATCCCTGGCATAAAACCCGGCACCATAAGCGGCGTATTGTACAGGATGATTTTATTCAGCTGGTACGTCGGAAACTGCAGTCCGGCGGCCAGTTTCATATGGCTACGGACTGGCAGAATTATGCCGAGCATATGCTGGAATATATGCAGCGAGCCGAGGGGTTTAAAAATGCATCACCCGATGGAACCTGGATCCCCCGCCCGGACTATCGGCCAATCACCAAGTTTGAACGGCGGGGCGAGCGTCTGGGACATGGTGTCTGGGATATCTTATTTACTAAAACCGCAGCACAATGAATCTCACCATTGAGCTGATCCCGGCAACATGGATTCTTCTGGCCGACTTTTTATTGTTACCGATCCTGTTGCTGGCTTTTTATACCTTTCCAAAACAATGGTTCAGTCGCCATTATAATATCTTTTTTGCCACCTGTGTTGTACTGATGCTGCTCTGGTCCATGAAGGCCGGTATTCATACTGGTATGGAATACCACTATCTTGGTGCCACCCTGTTAACCCTGATGTTTGGCTGGCAACTGGCATTGCTGGGGATAATGATCGAAGTCGGCGTTCTGGTGTTCCGGGAGGTCATTGAATGGCAGGTATTTTCCGCCAATGTCTTTTTAATGGGCGTTATCCCCATTACCATTACCAGCCTGGTTTTAAGGCAGGTAGAGCGAATTGAACCCAACCATTTTATCATTTACTTTTTTATCGGCATGTTCGCCAATGCCATGATCACCATTGCCGCTTCGGTCTATATTGCCTCCATGGTCATGGTAGCCAGCGGCACCTATACTTACGAATTCGTTACCTATGAATACACCCCCTATATCTTCCTGATGATCTACCCCGAAGCCTTCCTGACCGGCCTGGCCATGATCATCCTGATAGTAAACCACCCCCAATGGGTCCGCTCCTTCGACGACAACAAATACCCTTATGGGAGTAAGGAATAAAAATATCGCGTACTCCTCCATATCTGGGAATGCGGGTAAAAGCGGGTTAGCGTTCAGCGCTGAGCGTTCAGCGTTCAGAAAGAGCCAGAGCAAAATTACTTATCTTTAAGTTTGTGCAAAATATTTTAAATTTTTACTTGACAGCAGAAAAAGCAAATTTACAATTTTTTGCTGAACGCTGAACGCTGAACGCTGAACGCTGAACGCTGAACGCTGAACGCTGAACGCTGAACGCTGAACGCTGAACGCTGAACGCTGAACGCTGAACGCTGAACGCTGAAC
>JALTKC010000021.1 GCA_027076245.1 Gammaproteobacteria bacterium | reverse complement strand
ACTGAGTGCCGCGATCATTACCCTGTCGCATGCCCTGGGTCGGATTATGACTTTCCCAGAACAGTTTAAGTAAATCCTGATAATCGGTCTGCTGTGGGTCAAAAACCACCATCACCACTTCATTATGCCCGGTCTGCCCGCTGCAGACTTCCTGATAGGTGGGATTGGGTGTTATGCCCGCAGAGTAGCCAACGGCGGTAGTGAATACCCCGGGATGCTGCCAGAAAGTCCGTTCAGCTCCCCAGAAACAGCCCAGACCAAAAAGTGCCAGCTGCATTTGTTCTGGAAATGGTGGCAACAGCGGATGCTGATTAACAAAATGACGGTTGTTAACGGGCATGGCTTCAGTACGTCCGGGCAGGGCAGCAGCAGGGTCAATAATCGGCATAGTATTCCTGGGGGTTAATCGTAGTAATCAGTAAACCAGGGGGCAAGCGTACTTACACTGCAATGGAGTTAACCGGGTAAATAATGGTCTGGTTCCGGCCGCTGTTTTTGGCATGATACAGTGCACTGTCTGCCTGATTAAACATAGCTTCAAAGTCAGCATGACTGTCCGCACTGGCTATGCCTATACTTATGGTGATTTTAAGCCCTTCTATCAAGTGGGTCTCAATATATTTGCGCAGTTCTTCGGCTTTTTCCAGGGCATGTTCAATGGGGGTGTTGGCCATTAGTACTATAAATTCCTCGCCACCATAACGTGCTATCAGATCCTCTGAGCGAAAACTGGCGCTGAGCAACTGACCGAATTTTTTCAATACATCGTCTCCGCGGGTATGGCCATAGGTATCATTAATATGTTTAAAATGATCGATATCCAGCACCATCAGGCTTAAGGGTGTGGAGTGACTGGCTGTGGCGTTAAAATATTTCGGCAGCAGATGGCTGAGTGAATGGCGGTTATACAGGCCGGTCAGCTGATCGGTCATGGCCAGGTGGAATAACTGCTCCTGCTGAATTTTTACCTGATCAAACAGTTGCTTGGTAGTGATCAGATTGCTCAGGCGGGCACTGAGTTCCTGCTTGATAATTGGCTTAACAATATAGTCATTGGCGCCGATCCGTAATAACTCAATGCGTCGGGGGGTATCATCGTATCCGGATACAACCAGGATGGGTAGCTTGGAGCGGTCAGGATAGATTTTGCGTATTTCACGGATTAAACCCATACCGTTCAGTTTGCCTTCCACAAGCAGATCGGTAATGATTAAATCGTATTCCTTGGGCGATTTTTTAAAGGTCTGCAGGGCTTTTTCAGCACTGTAAAAATGCCGGACGGATATTTTTAAGGATTCCATCTGCTTAATCATATGCCGGGCAACGGTTTTACTGTCTTCAATAAACAGTACCCGGGCATTGATTTCATGGCGTTTATTCTGAATGGAGGCTTTCAGGTTGCGTGACAGGGCATTGATATCACTGCGGTTATAAATTTCTGTGACACCGGAATCATAAGCATAATCAAAGCTCTGATCAATTTCGTTAGACGTTAGCAGAATAACCGGAGTATTTTTTGTTTCAGGATTATTGCGAACTTGCTGAGCCAGTTTAATACCATCAAAACCACCGGGCAGGTGATAAGCGGTGCAGATAAAGTCCATAGTTTCATCTTCCAGCACCATAATGGCCTCATCGGATGAATTGACAATACGCACCACCAGACCTTCATTGTTAAAAATCTGGGAGATCATGATTTGATGAAAGCGCGAACTTTCAACCAGTAGTACTTTCATTATGTTCTCGGTGTAAGTGGATAATTAACCCAACTCATGGCAGGCACTCATGCATGAGTCAAAGGTCATTGTTTATAGAGTACAGAACCTCCATGACCTCAGGTGAACAGTACTGCACTATAAACGACTATAAAAATTGAAAATAAATAGTCGTAAAAGATTATTATAAAAAGTTAGAGTTTTTTGTTATATTAGCTTGTTCTAATTTTAAATTTTGTGAACCAGAGCACATTCAGGTCTTATTATGCCGTCTGCACAATTA
>JALTKC010000020.1 GCA_027076245.1 Gammaproteobacteria bacterium | reverse complement strand
GGAAAAAGCTGAAAACGACTATTTTTGCAGAACGTAAACGCAATAAAGATTCTGCGCCTGGAAAAAAACAAAAAAATATAACTTTAACCCCGGATGCGTTTAACCAGCTCCAGACTTTTAAAAATTCATTGCATGATCATGCTGGTAAAAAGTACAGTTATTCAGAATTGATCGGTGCTATATTCACTCATCTGAATGAAAATATGGATGTTCAAAGTGCTATTGATCTGATTGAATCAAATCGCATAGTTTGACCAGTTCATCTGTAAATTGACTGGCATTCTTTACAGCGTCCAGAGAAACGACTTTTTTTTGACTGATCCGGTGCCTGTCAATTTGATCGATTAAAGATGAGAAGTCATGTTTACCCTCTCTGACTCCCTGGATGTGATTGGCTATATCCTGTGCTTTCATAATATTCTCCTGTATATTGTCAGATCGTTTTAATGCTCATTTTTGAGCTGGTAACGATGTTGCTTACGCCGTTTTTCCAGCTTTGGAAGGTGCTCCAGTGCCCCCTGCAGAGACTTAAAGATCAGGGTTTTTCCCTTTACTGTTTTTTTATATCGGCTACCCCAGGCCAGACAGATCAACCAGTCACCCAGTAGATCCTGAGTTAATAATATTTCATAAAAACGCTGATCGCTCTGTCTTTGCCAGTATTGGTACATAGCATTAAAGACTTAAAGCCGTTCTTATTTCATTCATTTTGCTGATCTGTCCGTACTGAGTACCACGGCTGAAACCCTGGTGATAAAAAGACATGAGCCGCTCAATATCTGTTAAGGTGTAATTTTCCGGTACCAGGCCATATCGTTCTGAGCCTTCATTATCCCAAATTTCAATATGGCCGGACTGCCTGACGGCTATATATTTATCATTTTGTAAAATGATCTGATGTTCATTTTCAAGAATAAGTCCCATAATTATGCTCCTTTATTACCCTTTTGTTTCTTCTGTTCAGGTTGTTTCTTTTGCTCAGACATCTGCTTTAACTCGGTCTGGAATGAGATAACCCGGTTATTAAGCTCATCAATCGCAGTGGTCAGCTCTGCGATCTGTGTGCTTTGTTGCGCCCTTTCCTCTGTGAGTGCCTGGTTGCTGGCTGTTAAACGGCTAATATCATTAACCAAAGCGATCTTCTGTGCCTCAAACTGTTCATTTTCTGCTTTGATACGATCCCTTTCTTCTGTGACATGGGTTAATTTGTTCTCTAAATCATCATTATTGGCTTTTATAGCTTCATGCTCTGCAATGAGTTCATTGTGTTGTTCCCTCAGTTCACTGATCTGAGATTCATACTTGTCCTGTAATGTACTGAGCTTATCATCCAGTCGCTTCACCTCTTTAATATGCTGTTCCTGCTGTTCAGCAAGATGTTCTTTGGTGACACTTAATTCAGTAGTCAGTACATTATTCTTTGATTCCACTTCCCGGACGCTGGCCTGGGCCGACTTTAACTGCTTTTCCTGTTCTACCATTTTCTCTTTCATATCCTGTAGCTGCTCTTCACGCAGACGCAATACTTCTGCTTTTGCTTCCAGTTCGGATTGCATAGATATGAATTTAGCCTGAATTTCATCCCGCTCTTCTTTGGCCGAATCCGCTTCCTGCTGTACTTCCTGCTTGAAGCCGTCAAACTTTTTCATCTGCTGTAGTTCAATCATCTGCCAAGCCCGCACTGCATATTCCAGAGCCTCTCTGGGAATTTCAATCTGCTCCCCCTCTATATCCACCATTTTTTTTTGCTGGTACACCAGGCTGATGTCTTTTGCGACAATTTTTAAATCGGAAGCAATGGAGTTGAGGTTACCCGGATACTGATGTTCCAAAAATTTTGTCTGGATAGGTCTGGCCGTTGGAAATGTCCCTGTTTGTTCCATGTGTTCAATTGCAAACTGTCTGACTCGTTCAAGACGTTCCAGTGATTCAGCTCTGACGGTTTCGGCCATATCCAATGTGCTCCAGGTGATTGTTCTTATATTAAGCACAGTATAGAACAGTTTATAATTGAAAACAAGATACAAAATATATGATACATGATACAGTTGACTGTATCTCATTTGAGATGCATAATAGCTATCAGAGTGACAGAAGGAGAATAAAGATGGCCGCTCATTCATCAATGCTGCACATTCGTATAGATGACAAACTTAAAGCCGAGGCAACCGAAACGCTTGCTAATTTCGGATTGTCTGTCTCTGATGCAGTACGCATATTTCTAACCCGTGTATCCAAAGAAGGTGGCCTGCCCATCGGTTTGACCATTGAACCAGAAGCCTATGACGAATGGTTTCGAGCTAAAGTGCATGAAGCCCTGGATGACACCCAACCGGGTGTACCACACAGGCAGGTTATGGACGAGGTACAAGCAATGATTGACAGGAAGCGCAGTGCCTGAACTTATATGGTCGCAACAAGCCCGTGCCGATTTGATGACTATTATTGATTACATCTCAGATGACAATCCCGATGCTGCCAAAGACTGAAAGATGATATCGAGAACAAAGCGGCAGAACTGCAGGAACACCCTCAACTCTATCGTCCTGGCCGGGTTGAAGGTACACGAGAAATGGTAATTCGGGCAAATTTTATCGCCGTATATATGGAAGACCCATTTACAGTACGCATCCTTCGCATACTGCATGCTGCACAGCAGTGGCCTCCGATGTCTCGAAAGTAAAATGATGATAAAGCTAAAATGACTTTTGCCAGTTCAGAAATACGAATACTAATATTTTGCTTAGAAAGAGCCAAACTGCTCTATACCCTTGCATTACATGTTGCGCCATATACAACAAGTGTATAGCATAAATAACATGAGGTGATAAATGGCTACTGGTTCTGTATTTATAAACAATAGAACTCAGGCGGTACGGCTTCCTGCTGAAACTCGTTTTCCTGATGATGTAAAAAAAGTTGTTGTTCGGGTGTTAGGTAAAGAGCGAATATTAACGCCCGTTGAAAACACCTGGGACAGTTTCTTTCTTTCAGAAGATAAGGTTAGTGATGATTTTATGTCTGAGCGAGCCTCTCAGGAACAGACTGATCGGGAACCACTTTAATGTTAAAGTACATGCTTGATACCAACATTGCTATTTATGTCATTAAGCGGCGACCCATTGGTTTGATAGAAAATGTGGAAGGAATGAGGATTTTTGAGGCTTTAATGTGGAAGGAATGAGGATTTTGAGGCTTTAATGTGGAAAGAATGAGGATTTTTGAGGCTTTAATGTGGAAGGAATGAGGATTTTGAGGCTTTAATGTGGAAAGAATGAGGATTTTGAGGCTTTAATGTGGAAGGAATGAGGATTTTGAGGCTTTAATGTGGAAAGAATGAGGATTTTCTGACTAACAGGCATTAAATTTCCTCATTCTTTCCACATTAAATTTCCTATAAATGGAATATTCTTAGATTGAACAGAGGGTTATTCAGACTATACTACGAATTATAAGCAGTACAATTTATAATCGTATAAAGGTGGGGCCGATGACAGTATTTGAAAAGAACCAGTATAAATTACTGACTCTGAGCAGTGTCATCTGGTTGCCGGTTATACTGATACTGTCCCCGGCCATGAGTCCGGGGCTGTTTATTATGTTGATTGCTTCCGGAGCCTGGTTCAGCAAGGGTTCAGTAGAGATCAGTTATTATTACAGAACCAATTTTGAACAGGCTCATTTAAGCAGGTCACAATGGCTGTTGGCAGCATTGATTGTGCCGGTCTGGTTCTGGTGTCTGAATTACAGAAAACCGTATTAAACAGGATAGAAATTAACTTATGGACAAGAACTGTAGTCCTTCCAGTGAATATTTGATGGATGTTTATGTATATCCGGATAACGAAGTCTATGAGGAACCGCCCTCCTGGAAGTCAGATGATTATGAGATCCGCAAACAGGGTGCTTGTGAACAATGTGGATACCCCATTGAACCGCACTATGGTGAGCCATTTGCAAGCTGTGAGTGTGGTACACAGGAGTGGTACAGGTAGAATAAGTAGAGGAAAGAAATCATGGGCGAAGTCAGAGGGGATTTTACATTAACAAATCCTGCCAATGGAAAATCAATTCAGCTTGATGCTCTGGTTGATAGTGGTGCTGTTGTATCAATTATTGGTAAAGATGTGGCCGAGGCCATAGGTTTAGTTGCAGACAGTAAAGCCATTGTATATCTGGCCGATGACTCAACCACTGAAATGGAACGGGTCAATGTTGTTGCTTTTAAATTTAAAGACCGTACAACGGGTAATCCTGTTCTGATCAGTGACTATGGGGTTGAACCCTTAATTGGTCAAATGGTATTGGAAGGATTGGATTTATTAGTGGACTGTCCAGGGAATAAGGTTACCGTCAGACCTAATTCTCCAGCCTACCCTTCATATAAGGCAAAATAGGAAATGTGATGACCGGCGAAGAACTGGGTAAAAAATTATTACAATCTGTTAAAGAGATGAAAGAAGGTAAAATCGCACGAATTTACCAGGTTAAACCCAATAAAGTTGCTGCTGCCAGGACAAAAACGGGGTTAACACAAGCCCAATTCGCAAAGGCACTGCATATTTTCACCTCGCACACTACAGGAATGGGAGCAAGGAAGAAGAAACCCATCAGGAGCCGCAATTTCATTGATTCAAATAGCCTTTCGTCATCCGGAAGTGATTATTGAAGATTTAATGTCTGACAAAAAGATGGAGCATTCGTGGTAATGCTTTCCTGAAGCAATAAAAGATTTAGAGTTTATATAAGGAAATAATTATGAAAACCAAAACAAAATACCGGATCTTTAAATTATTGCAGTGGTCACTGCGTCTGGGACTGGTTATGACGGTTCTGGGATTTGCGTTCTCAGGCATTATTGTTGCGCTGGATCTCAGCCCGTTTCTTGATCCGGATCCATTCTGGCACTCAGCCATTATCCTGGGACTTTATATTGGCACTTATGGACTGGGCCTCTTTGCGGTGGCCTTTATGCTGTTTCTTGTTAAAGGCCTGGCCTTTTCTGTCCATCTTCATCGTACCACTATAGAACAGTCCGTAGATTCCTGGGGCAAAAAAATCACGGTTATGGGCAATGCCCTGTTACCGGTTATGGGGCTTATTACTGAGGTGATGATTGAGGGGATGGGTAATAGTGACAATGAGGTTGTTGAGGAGGTTGTTGAGCAAGATAGAGATAGTTTCGGTTATCTATGGTCAGAAAGCCAAGGACACCTGTTTACAAACAAATATCACTATTAAATGAAGCTATAACTCACATAGCCAATACTCGAGTATTGGCTATGTGATAAGAATAATATTATTTTATACCTTTAGATGCTCCTGTTTTAACAACCGATTCAATCGTCCCGCCACCTTTCTGAGCTGCCGCCTTGCCAGAGTGATTAGCATTACCAGAAGCCTCAATGACACCGCCTACACGATACCCAGCCATAGTAATCACCGTGGATAATATAACCGGCCCCATAACATACCAGGCACCTATCACATAATCGAGTACATCATCATTAATGGACAGAGCCTCTGCCGTTCCCAGAGTTAAACCATTCACAAAACCTGCCGTGGACGGCAATATCGCTGCCTGTAATGAGGCATCCATCCAGTCTCCGACATCCCAGATAACCGGCCAGAATTTAACAGACACTAATAAAGCCCCCATGGTCAGCACTTCCTTTACACCATATTGTGACAATATTAAAAGAAACGGTAAAAACATCACCAGTCCGGCCAGTACAAAGGCCTGCACATAAGGCATGGCTTTTTTAAGGATCGCAATCGTTGGATAAAACACCAGATTGGCCAGTCCGGTACCGGCATTGGCAACGCCCTCTGCCATAACATTGACCTTGGCGCTACTGCTACCGAAGGGGTTTATCATATCCCACAGGTTCCCAACCACCGTTCCCACTGACGAACCCACCGAATCCTGCGGATTGGTGATGGTTTTAACATCACTGACATCAATCAGTGAACGAATAATTAAATCTTCCGCCTCTGTTGGCGTACCATTAAATCCTGGCACATCATCCTTAAAACTTTGCATGGTGAGCTTCATATTATTCCACCAGGTATTATCATAAGCGTTGATAATTTTGCTTCTAAGGCTGTTTTGATACCAATCCTTACAATAGGGTCTGCCCCACTGAGGTTTAGGAGGAGAACCATTCCACCAACCTTTATCCGCCCCACTTTCATCAAAGGCAAATCCTTTTACCGGATAATCGGACTGAATGGAATTATAATAGCCATTTTCTGTCATAAAAAAATTTGAACCCAACCAGCCCGCATCGCCAGCCTGCTGTTGTGCTTTGGTATAACTCACCGGAGTATTGGCATCAAACTTCGCCCGAGCCTTTTTATAGCAGCTGTGATAAAAATTACCGATTTCCTGACGCACAGCCGGATCCTGGATCTGATTGGTTTTTAATTGATAGCTGGTTTCCGAGATGCTGCTCTTGCAGGGAATTTTAACCCGAACACCATCGGTAATACTCTGGCCAACCGCAAATACCGCTGCCCAAAATACCGGAATTTTTGAAGTTAAGCTACCCATACTGGCAGTGGTAAAGGTGTCATCCAGTGTCGTGCCGGTACCCGAACCAGAGGTTGCCTTGCTTATCATTGCGGCAACTGAACTACCCGGTGTACAGGTTCTCTGATTAAACTTCATATCACCCAGGTTCAGGTTGATGGTCGGCACACCTGCCAAAGTCAAAACTGCTATCCCGATAAACAGTTTCATTTCCAGATACGCCAGCACCCGACTGGCATTCATTTTATGACTGCCCTTTTCCCGTGTTGAGGTATAGGCTTCATACAGATAAAAACCAAAGGGTATATAGACAATCCCAAGATTTACAAACACATCCCAGAGCGTGTTATACATTCCCCAGGCAAAAAACTGTAAAAATAATTCAGCAAAGCTCCCTGCACTCATTACGATCGTCCTTCTATTAATTGAGCAAATAGCCCAGTAAATTCTGATTAACCACCAGTTCAAAAAATACAAACCAGCCCATAATCGGCCATCTTTGGCTGATGATGTTATTCCTGTCATCATTGTCCATCTTAAAAAGCCCGGATAACCAATGAATAAAAGCATCCCATTTCCAGAAAACCAGTATCAACAGGGATACTCTAAACGCTGTAAACGTCCACTTTTGTTGTTCAAAAAACAGCTGTACCTGGCCCAGCCCTTCTACTGAATCCAGTCCGGTCAGTTTCAGAAAGAAATACATAAAAAAACCGGTTACCAGCAAAAGACCAACGGTTAAGAGTAAAAATTTACCCATAGATTTCATCATAATCATAATCCTGTAAAAACCCTCATTATTTCAGAGTGGCTCCCCCTTCCATTTTTGGCTCCTGGATAACAGTACGGCCTGAGCCAGATACGGCGTTTTGCCTGCCTGTTGCTCTTGCCATCAACATCCGTACCGAATCAGTCGATACTGTTTTTCTGATCTGCGAACTGAGCAGGATATTGTTGATATACCCCAGCAGATCACTGATGCTGGCATCATTAAACGCCACTACCTGATCACTGGAGGCCAGATTAGGTTCCCGTTTGCCCGTCTCCATGGCCTGTAACAATAATTCGGCCTTTTCCAGCACATTGGCTGTTGCAATATCACTGGCCAGACGATTTAAAAACAACTGCTGTTCCACGGGTGATTCGTTTTTCAGAGCTTCAATAACCGCAGGCGTGATACGGATCCCTCTGGCAGAAACTTTATCCAGATCAGAAAATGCGGGTTTTCCAGCAGCAAGCAGAGCGCCTAAATCAGTGGTAATGGTTTTCTTTTCATTATATAACTGCGGCAACAGGCCTTTGCCCATGCTGGTTGTCGCTTTGGTACACCCCTGGCAGGTACGCACTTCATTGCTGCCCATCACATCAACTGCATACTGCTTAAATGCTGCCGGAGTTTTCCATATTTCTGCGATCCGACCGCTACCTGATGCTGCCGCTGAGGTGTCCGTAACATTGCGCCCAATTAAGGTGTTATAACCGGCCTGAGCCGTTTGCTCGGTCACATTTAATGGTGGCTGGTTGACTCCGGCATACATTGTGCCGCCCAAACCCGGCAGACCCAAATCACCCCCGGTCGCATCCACCGATTTTTTAGCACTGATGGCATCGCCTCCGGTGGCTTTTTTGGCGTTCCAGGTGTTTTTCTTTGATAGTTGAACAAACTTATCAAACGGGTTT
>JALTKC010000019.1 GCA_027076245.1 Gammaproteobacteria bacterium | reverse complement strand
TGGCGCTGGTTAAGCCATCATAGCTGGCCCGGGTAACCTGGGAAATCATATAACGCATCTGGCTGATTGATGAGAAGAAACTGGACAGAATCAATAGAATAAAAAGCCAGATTTGCATTACGGAATTAGGGATATCAGCCTTATTCTCAGGAAATAAATGCCATAAAGTAATACTGACAATGGGCAGTGATAAGACAAGCAGTTCGCTTAATGTTAAAGTAAAAATGGATAGTGCGGCAATAACAAGAAAGGGCAATAGACTGTAGATATTTATTAAAGCGCCTGAAAACCCCGTTAAATGATAGTGCTGTACAATAGGGTTGGCTATAACAAAAAAAACAGTCGGGATCAGAAGCATAACACCCATACAAACCCGAATTTTTTCAAGTTGATTATTTTTTTTATTACATCGATAGGCGATTAAAAGAAATACAGCACCTGATATTATTCTTAAGACTGCCAGTTTATACCATAACTCAAAAGGCAGTAGAATATAATCAACAATACTCCATGCGGGGATTATGATGCCAAATAACAGAGAAAAGAGGCGGGTGCGTTCACTTAATATCTGTGCCCTGTGCTGTTGAATAGGAATGCTGTGCTGTTTACATACGACCAGATCGATCCATTGTTCAGAAAAAGTAATACCAAACAGTTTTTTTAAAAAGTTTTTTATCAAGGTTAAGCCTTTTTCTGCTATAGTAAACGGAATCTTTACACCCTCTAATGGTTAAAGTCGGTATTTAGAGTCAGTATTTAAAGTCAGTCTTTATAAAAGTTGGCGTGAATTTTATCTTTACTTAAAGGTTTAAAGAAGTAATAACCCTGCCCCTGATAACATCCAGCATTTTTAAGAAAATTCGCCTGTTCTTCAGTCTCAATACCCTCAGCAACAATATTGATGTCCATAGCTTTACCAAGGGCAATAATTGACAAAATAATGGCCTTGCTATTTTTTGTTTTAAAAAGTTCCAGGGTAAATGAACGATCGATTTTTAAGGTATCAATGGGTAACTGATTTAACTGGCTTAGAGACGAATAGCCCGTTCCAAAATCATCAATTGATATTTTAATACCCATGGCCTTAATTTTATTCAGGATATCAATGGTATGTGAGGTATTCTCTATCAGGTGGCTTTCTGTTATCTCAAATTCAAGAATTTCTGGAGGACATTGAGTATCATCCAGAATCTTTTTAATTTTCTTATCCAGTACCTTGTCCTGAAATTGCTTGCCGGATAAATTAATGGCTATGTGGTTAAAATCTAAATTATTTTCACTCCATATTTTTGCCTGTTTACAGGCCTGTTTTATAACCCACTCTCCTATCTCGAGGATAAGTAAACTTTCTTCAGCAATGGGTATAAATTGATCGGGTGTAATCAAGCCTAAAGATGGATGCTGCCAGCGAATCAGTGCCTCAAAGCCACATAACTTCCTGTCTTCAAGACTTATTTTAGGCTGATAAAATAATTCAAACTCTTCATTTTGAAGAGCTTTGGTAAGACTGGATTCCATCATGACATAGGTAAATGCGTTGGCAGTCATTTCTTTCTGATAAAACTGAAAGCTGTTAAGGCTTTCATCTTTAGCTTTATGTAATGCGGTATCTGCTTTAGATAATAGTTCATCCGTATTGTTACCGTCCTGTGGAAACAGGCTTATTCCGATACTGGCGGTCAAATTAATGGGTTGGTTATTAATAATAAAAGGTTTACTGAATGCCTGAAACAGGTTTTGGGCGATGATGGTTGCATCATCAATGACATTGATATTGTCGGAATAAATTAAAAACTCGTCTGCACTCATACGAGCCAGGGCTTCTGATTTATCTAATATACTTTTCAAACGTATGGCAACATTTGATAATACCTTATCACCCTGAGTTTTGCCAAATGAATCATTTATCTGTTTAAATCTGTCGAGGTTTAAATGAAATACGGCAACCTGACGATTGTATTTCCGTGCTTTGCGGATAGACTGTGTGAGTCTGTCAGAAAATAACGACAGGTTTGGCAGGTTGGTTAAGGCATCATGATAGCGTAAGTAATGAAGATCAAGGTTATTTTCATAAACCTTTTTTTCCAGATTAAGATGATCTGTAATATCTTTTGAAGTTTCTATAATTCCACAGAGTTCATTATTGGCGTTAAATATGGGCGAGGCGTTTATTTCAAATATTCGGTTTTTTTTGCTATTTAATGGAAACTCTTTAACGATACTAACAGGGGATAAAGATTGTTTTACAAGTTCAAGAGGGCAGTCTTTCTTGTTGTCCGGACATGAAGTATGCGGATGGTGAGACACTTCATGACAGTAAATACAGGAATTGCGGATAAAAGCCTGATTTTTACTGGCGGCCATATTCATTATCTGTACTTTATAATCCAGATCAATGACCATTAAGGGATCCGGAATGCTATTAATTACAGTAAGCAGAAATTGCTTTTCTGTATCTGCCATAGCACTATCAACAAATTCTTGTGCTTCCAGACTAAGATTTTTCAATGGAAAATCCAAACCTATAGAGTTATTTATTATTTTTACCTGTTTATGCTCTTTGAGCAAAAAAAGGTAATGCGGAGAAGATACTAATTTTTAAGAATACTAAGGGTTTACCCTAATTTTTTACATGATATATATCAACTGTTAACAACAATTTTAATTGAGTATGCTTTTGCATCAGGATTCCAGTCAGGTAATACAATACGTCTGGCAGGATGATTATTGAGTTTAAAATGATGCTGGGCAGGTCTGTGAGTATGGCCGTGAATAAGGCTGTAGGTATTATGAGCAAGCATTAGCTTCTGTACTGCCTGCTGGTTAACGTCCATAATGTTAGCCGCTTTCTGCTGGCCTCTCTGTTTGCTTTGTTCTCGCATGGAGCGGGCTATGGCAATACGTTCTTCAATAGAGCGGGACAGAAAATCCTGTTGCCATTGAGGATTATGGACCATTTTTCGAAATGCCATATAGTCGATGTCATCGGTACACAGCTTATCTCCATGAGAAAGCAGGATTGTTTCCTTTCCCTGTTCTGTCTCAATGACCAGAGGAAAGGGATCGGGAATTAGCCGGCACTTTGCAGCCTGTTCAAACTGGCTGTCCAGTAGAAAATCCCGGTTACCGTGCATGACATAAAGCTCAATACCCTGCTCATTGAGGTGTCTGAGCTGCTTAATAATATCCTGATAAAAGGGCAGGGAGGCATCATCCCCCAGCCAGACTTCAAATAAATCGCCCAGAATATAAAGCGCTTTGATCTGCTCGGCCTGTTCAAGACAGGAGGCAATAAACTGATTAAAACAGGTAATAATGTCCGTACGTGCGGGGTCGAGGTGAAGATCGGAAATGAAAAGCAGTTTCATAAAACAGGGGCTGCAGCTAACAGCAGCCCTGATAATAGCCTAAGCCTGATAATAGCTTAAGTATTATTTTATTCGACAGTGACTTTTTCGATAACAACGTCCTCAACCGGTACATCCGCATGAAAACCCTTGTTACCCGTAGCTACGGATTTAATGGCATCCACCACATCCATGCCGTCAACCACCTTGCCGAATACACAATAGCCCCAGCCGTCCGGTGTTTCACTGCGAAAATCAAGGAAGTTATTGTCTTTTACATTAATAAAGAACTGGGAAGAAGCAGAATGAGGATCTGGTGTTCTGGCCATGGCAATGGTACCGCGCTCATTACTTAAGCCGTTATTAGCTTCGTTCTGAATATTTCCGCGGGTTTCCTTTTCATTCATACCCGGTTCCATACCGCCGCCCTGGATCATAAAGCCGTCTATGACGCGGTGGAAAATCGTACCGTCATAAAAACCGTCTTTGGCATACTGCTCAAAGTTTTTACAGGTTTCGGGCGCTTTTTCATGGTCCAGTTCAATTGTAATGGTGCCATGATTGGTTTGCATTTTAATCATAAGTTTTCCGTTTTTGTATGTTTTGTAAATAAATACAATGTTGTAAGTTATTGAATGACTTTTATTGATTAGGTCATTTTATTGGGTTAGTGCCTGATATTTTCAACCCCATCCTGAATAACAGAAGTTATTACTTAATCACTTTTATATCTTCAATATAAATCGGATCCACTGGAATATTCTGTTGACCAGCGACACGGGTGGTTTTAACCTTGGCAATTTTATCCACCACGTCCATACCCTCAATGACTTTACCAAACACTGTATAACCCCAGCCGTTTATGGTTTTACGGGTATGGTTCAAAAAGTCATTGTTTTTCAGGTTGATAAAGAACTGTGCGGTGGCAGAATGCGGGTCTCGGGTCCGGGCCATGGCAATGGTACCGCGATCATTTTTCAGACCGTTGTCCGCTTCGTTCTTGATAGGGCTGAGGGTTTTCTTACGGTCCCGGGCATTGGTAAAACCACCGCCCTGAATCATAAATCCGTCAATGACGCGGTGAAAAATGGTTTTGCGGTAAAAGTGGTTTTCGACATAATTAACAAAGTTTTTAACGGTGGCCGGTGCTTTATCCGGATACAGTTCCAGCACAATATCGCCCATGGTGGTGGTCATTTTTACCTTAATGGTCTCTTCGGCAAAGGCGGTAACTGACAGGGAGAGTAGAACGAGGCTCAGAAGTACTTGTTTTAGCATGGTCATATTGGTTTATACCTGTTTAAATATACGAATAGAAAGAGAATATATAAATTTTTGATTAATATAACGGTTTTAATGTTCTTATTAAAGAGTATTTGATTTATTTTTGTGCGCCAATTCATTAAAATCACCGCTTGCAAAGATTATTTTCACATCATTATGGAATTCACACAAAAATGAGTCATACGCCTGCGCCCGCTTCATCTGATAACGAGTCCAAAGAGTCGAAAGTCGTTAGCAATTTTATTCGGCATATTATTGATGAGGATATTAAGAATAACAAAAATGACGGTAAGGTTCTCACTCGTTTTCCTCCGGAACCCAACGGCTATCTGCATATCGGTCATGCCAAGTCCATCTGCCTGAACTTTGGTCTGGCCCGTGATTACAATGGGGTCTGTAATTTGCGTTTTGATGACACCAACCCGGAAAAAGAAGATGTGGAATATGTTGATTCCATTATGGAAGATGTTCGCTGGCTGGGTTTTGAATGGGCCGGGGAGCCGAAATATGCCTCCAATTATTTCCAGCAGTTATATGACTATGCCGTTGAACTGATCAAAATGGGCAAAGCCTATGTCTGCTCCCTGTCCCCGGAAGAAGCCCGTCAATATCGTGGTTCTCTGACCGAGCCGGGTAAAAACAGCCCTTACAGAGAGCAAAGTGTGGAAGAGAACCTGGCCTTGTTTGAACGTATGAAACAGGGTGAATTTGAGGAAGGGGAGAAGGTGCTGCGGGCTAAAATTGATATGGCTTCACCCAATATCAATATGCGTGATCCGGTAATTTATCGTATCCGCAAGGTAGAACACCATCAGACGGGTAATGAATGGTGTATTTATCCCATGTATGACTACACTCACTGTCTGTCGGATGCCATTGAGGGCATTACCCATTCTCTGTGTACCCTGGAGTTTGAAGATCACCGCCCCCTGTATGACTGGGTGCTGGATCAGCTACAGACTCCCTGTCATCCGCAGCAGATTGAATTTGCCCGGCTGAATCTTAACTATACTATTACCAGTAAGCGCAAGCTCAAACAACTGGTGGACGAAAACCATGTACACGGCTGGGATGACCCTCGCCTGCCTACCATATCAGGCTTAAGACGGCGCGGTTATACACCGGCCTCGCTGCGGGATTTCAGTGACCGTATCGGTGTCACCAAGGTGGACGGGGTCGTGGATATGAGCACCCTGGAATTCTGTATTCGTGAGGATCTGGAACATACTGCACCACGGGCCATGTGTGTTATTGACCCTCTGAAAGTGGTGATTGAAAGTTTTGCCGAGGATCAGGTCGAAGAACTGTCGGCTCCCCGTCATCCCAAGGATGAAAGCATGGGGCGCCGAGCACTGAAAATGACCCGGGTGATTTATATTGACCGCAGTGACTTTGAAGAAGTCCCGCCGCCCAAGTATAAGCGACTGACCATAGACAAAGAAGTACGCTTAAGAAATTCCTATGTCATAAAATGCCATTCGGTCATTAAAGATGATGACGGCAATATTATTGAACTGCGCTGTACCCATGATCCGGATACCCTGGGTAAAAAGCCGGAAGGGCGTAAGGTCAAGGGCGTTATCCACTGGGTATCGGAGTCATATTCAGTACCGGCAGAAGTGCGTTTATATGATCGCTTGTTCAGTGTGGAAAATCCTGACACAGCGGCCAGAGATCATGAAGATGAAGACAGCCATTTTCTGGACTTTCTAAACCCGGATTCTCTGATTGTTAAGACGGATGCTCGTGCTGAAATGTCCCTGGCCGATACTCAGCCGGGAGACCACTACCAGTTTGAACGGGAAGGTTATTTTACTACTGATCCAGACTCCACAAAGGACAAACTGGTATTTAACCGTACCGTAGGTTTAAGAGATTCCTGGGCTAAAATAGGTGGCAAGAACTGATGTTACAGATACATAACTCCCTGAGCGGAAAAAAAGAACCATTCACTCCAATTGAACCGGGGAAGGTTAAAATGTATGTCTGCGGCATGACCGTATATGACTATTGCCATATCGGTCATGCCCGGGTGCTGGTGGTGTTTGATGTCATTAACCGTTACCTGCGCAAACTGTACGGGGATAACAATGTCACCTATGTGCGTAATATTACCGATATTGATGACAAGATCATTGCCCGGGCCATAGAAAATGGCGAAGACATTGGTACTCTGACACAACGCTTTATTGATGCCATGCATGAAGATGCCGATGCCCTGGGTGTGATGCGCCCGGATATCGAGCCCCGTGCCACTGAGCACATGGATAATATTATCAATATGATCCAGACCCTGATAGATAAAGGTATGGCCTATCAGGGTGATAACGGCGATGTCTATTATCAGGTCAGTAAGTTTAAGGACTATGGCAAACTGTCCAAAAAGAATCTGGAAGACCTGCAGTCTGGCAGCCGGGTAGAAGTGGAACAGGCCAAGCGCGATCCGGCGGATTTTGTGTTATGGAAAATGGCCAAGCCCGGTGAGCCTTTCTGGGAATCCCCCTGGGGGCAGGGCCGTCCCGGCTGGCATATTGAATGTTCCGCCATGTCCAAACATTGTCTGGGTGAGCATTTTGACATTCACGGCGGCGGTCTGGATCTGAAATTTCCTCATCATGAAAATGAAATTGCCCAGTCAGAAGGCTGTTCCGGCCATAAGTTTGTCAATTACTGGATCCATAATGGTTTTGTGCGGGTGGATGATGAAAAAATGTCCAAATCACTGGGTAATTTCTTTATTATTCGGGATGTTCTTAAGAATTATGCACCGGAAGTGATCCGTTATTTTATTCTTAACAGCCATTACCGCAGTCCGCTGAACTATTCCGATGAAAATCTGGATAGAGCCAAAGCCTCTTTAAGTACCCTGTATCAGTCAGTACTGGATATTGAACCGGCTGATGCCCCACTGGATGAAAACAGCGACTATGCCAGACGCTTTTTTCAGGCGATGGACGATGACTTTAATACCCCCAAAGCCATTTCTGTCCTGTTTGATATGAGCCATGAATTAAACCGCCTGAAAAATTCAGATAAGGCACAGGCTCAGGAACTGGCCGCCCGGATCAAACACCTTGCCCATATTCTGGGGTTGCTGGAAAATGATCCTCAGGCATTTTTACAAAGTGGAGCGGGCGAGGGTGGTTTATCGGATGATGAAATCAACGATCTGATTGCCCAACGGGCTCAGGCCAAGGCCGATAAAAACTGGGCCGAGTCGGATCGCATCCGCGATGTACTGGTGGCCGCGGATATCCTGCTGGAAGATACCCCCAAAGGTACCCGCTGGCGCAGGAAATAGTAAAATAGCAATATTAATAAAATTGCTATTTGTTTATTCTAAAGTTATTTTCTACTTGACCGATATCAGTTACAACTTAGTGTTATAGCTATGCGTGTTAAACTCTATCTGACTATCTGACTATCTGACTATCTGACTATCTGACTATCTGACTATCTGACTATCTGACTAAGTATACTTAATTCAGATATTTTAAGGGAGCTAAATTATGAAAAATGTTACTATTAAAATGCAATTACTGATTATTCCACTTATTGTAATAGGTTCTTTTCTGGGGCTATATATAATGACTCTCTCTAATCTTGATAAGCTTGATGATAAAGCCTATAAAGCATCCCAG
>JALTKC010000018.1 GCA_027076245.1 Gammaproteobacteria bacterium | reverse complement strand
ACCTGATCACCGCAGTCTATGAAGCAGAAGGCGCAAAGCTGACAGCCGCCACTGAAAGACAGGGCAGCAGCCTGGTCGGTGCTGATGCCGGAGAACTGGCAGGACTGGAAGCTAATCATGTAAAGCTGGTTGATGATATAAACAAGGTAATAAACGATTTTGATGTCTGTATCGACTTTACGGCTCCTGTTGTCACGGTAGAAAATATTAAAGCCTGTCGTGCAGCCGGCAAAAAAATGGTGATTGGTACCACCGGTTTTACAGATGAACAGAAACAGTTGATTGAAGAGGCTTCTAAAGATATTGCCATTGTTTTTGCCCCCAATATGAGTGTCGGGGTTAACCTGACGTTTAAATTACTGGATATTGCCGCTAAAGTGCTGGGTGATAATGTAGATATTGAGGTAATAGAAGCCCACCACCGTCATAAAGTGGATGCCCCGTCTGGTACCGCTCTGCGCATGGGTGAGGTTGTTGCTGATGCTTTAGGACGAGACCTTAAAGAATGTGCCGTCTATGGCCGCGAAGGCCAGACCGGAGAGCGGGATCGCCAGACCATTGGCTTTGAAACCATCCGTGCCGGAGATATTGTCGGTGAACATACTGTGATGTTTGCGGATATTGGTGAACGGGTAGAAATAACCCACAAAGCCTCCAGCCGCATGACCTTCGCCAATGGTGCTGTCCGTGCTGCTTTATGGCTTCAAAAACATAATACCGGTTTGTTTGATATGCAGGATGTTCTGGGTTTAAGAGATTAAGCATAAACCCTTATTTAAGATAGACAGTTTTTGCCGTTTCTTGTAAAATCCCGAGGTTAAATTAGCTTAACCAAAGTTTAAATAAAGAGTTTAGACAGACTTACGGGAGACTTCATTGGCCAGCTCTGAAAATACACCGGATACAACGGCGCTTTCTGGTACTCAATACGCCCCTGCTATACTGGCTCTGGAAGACGGTACAGTCTTTTACGGCAAAGCCATTGGTGCCCTGGGCGAGACAGTTGGAGAGGTGGTTTTTAACACCTCCATGACCGGTTACCAGGAAATTCTTACCGATCCCTCCTATAAAGAACAGATTGTTACCCTGACTTATCCGCATATCGGTAATGTCGGTACCAACTCCGGTGATGAAGAATCGGATGCCATTATGGCCAAAGGGCTGGTGATCCGTGATTTACCGCGTCTGATGTCTAGCTGGCGCGGCGAAATGACTTTATCCGACTATCTTAAAAAGCATAATATTGTTGCCATTGCTGATATTGATACCCGCAAGCTGACTCGTTTACTGCGTGATAAAGGGGCACAAAGCGGTGCTATAATCGCCATAGAAGGCAATAAGTCTGATCTGGATGAATCAGCAGCCATTGCTCAGGCCAGGGATTTCCCAGGTTTAAAGGGTATGGATCTGGCAAAAGTTGTGACTACGCAAACGCCTTATGAATGGACAGAAGGTACCTGGTCTCTGGAAACCAATAGTACGGAAACGGTTACTGAACTGCCTTATCATGTTGTAGCCTATGATTATGGTATTAAGAAAAACATCCTTAGAATGCTGGCGGATCGAGGCTGTAAAGTAACCGTTGTTCCGGCTCAGACTAAAGCGTCTGAAGTCCTGGCTATGGATCCTGATGGAATTTTCCTGTCCAATGGCCCGGGTGACCCCGAACCCTGTGATTATGCGATAGAAGCTATAGGCGAAATTCTGCAGACTTCCAAACCGGTCTTCGGTATTTGCCTGGGGCATCAGCTGCTGTCACTGGCCAGTGGCGCAAAAACTGTAAAAATGAAGTTTGGTCATCACGGCGGTAACCATCCGGTCAGTGATCTGGACACTAACGAGGTCATGATCACTTCCCAGAACCATGGTTTTGCTGTGGATGAGAACAGTTTGCCGGATAATCTTAAAGCCACTCATAAATCCCTGTTTGACGGTTCTTTGCAGGGGGTACATCGTACCGACAAGCCCGCTTTCAGTTTCCAGGGACACCCGGAAGCCAGTCCGGGTCCTCATGATGTAGCGCCTTTG
>JALTKC010000017.1 GCA_027076245.1 Gammaproteobacteria bacterium | reverse complement strand
CACCACCGACACCGGAAGAACAGAAAGCCATAGAGAAAGCCCGTAAAGCAGAACGCAGACGCCTGCTGCGGGAAAAATCCATATTTAACAAGCCGCCAGAGGTCAAAAAGCCAGCATCTGATAAACAATCAGATAATAATCCGGCTGCACCACAAGCGGATTTGCAGGATAATCCAGAACAGGAATCCGTGCCCATTGATAATGAGCCGCCGCCCCCTAATTTTATTAACCTGGATCATTTAATTGATAAAAATACAGTGCAGGGGCTAAAAAAATAACAATTGCCGGAGTTCAGAGCGGCCACTATTTATCAATCCCGGTCAATCCACAGTAGAAATCTGTCTCAATTTACAGGATAATGCCTTGCTTTAAATATTAATACCAGGTAAGGGAGAAGTTCTCGATGTCCGATGTAAAAAAAGTGGTTCTGGCCTATTCCGGTGGTCTGGATACTTCCATAATTCTTAAATGGCTTCAGGATGAATACAATTGTGAAGTCGTCACTTTTACAGCAGATGTCGGTCAGGGTGAAGAAGTTGAGCCGGCACGGGTCAAAGCAGAAGCAGCAGGCATTAAGGAAATCTATATTGATGATCTGCGCGAAGAATTTGCCCGTGACTTTGTATTCCCCATGTTCCGTGCCAATACCATCTATGAAGGTGAATACCTGTTAGGCACCTCTATTGCCCGTCCTTTAATTTCCAAGCGCCTGATTGAAATTGCCAATGAAACCGGTGCCGATGCCATTTCTCATGGTGCTACCGGCAAGGGGAATGATCAGGTGCGTTTTGAACTGGGTGCCTATGCGCTTAAACCGGATGTTAAAGTCATTGCTCCATGGCGTGAATGGGATCTCAACTCCCGTGAAAAATTAATGGCCTATGCTGAAGAGCATGGTATTGCCATTGAGAAAAAACAGGGTAAAAAATCCCCTTATTCCATGGATGCCAACCTGCTGCATATTTCCTATGAAGGCGGTATTCTGGAAGATCCCTGGGCAGAGCCGGAAGAATCCATGTGGTTATGGACCGTTTCCCCGGAAAAAGCACCCGATGAGCCGACTTACCTGGAATTTGATTATGTTAAAGGCGATATTGTGGCCATTAATGGCGAAAAGATGTCACCTGCCACTATTATGGAATACCTCAATAAAGTCGGCGGTGAAAACGGCATTGGCAGAACTGATATCGTGGAAAACCGCTATGTGGGTATGAAAGCCCGTGGCTGTTATGAAACACCGGCCGGTACCATTATGCTGAAAGCCCATCGTGCCATTGAATCCATTACCCTGGACAGAGAAGCGGCTCACCTTAAGGATGAGCTAATGCCCAAATACGCCAGCCTGATATACAATGGCTACTGGTGGTCTCCAGAGCGTGAAATGCTGCAGACCCTGATTGATAATTCTCAGGAAGTGGTTAACGGCCAGGTCAGAGTCAAACTTTATAAGGGCAATGTCATTGTGGTTGGCCGGGATTCTAAAACCAATAGCCTGTACGATGATAATATCGCCACGTTTGAAGATGATGAAGGCGCCTATAACCAGAAAGATGCCGAAGGCTTTATTAAACTCAATGCCCTGCGTCTGCGTACCGCCGCTCAAAAACGCATCAAGTAGCCTTTTCAACGCCTTCTCCCTCTGGGAGAGGGCCAGTGTGCATCAATAAATGGATGCACACTATTTAAAAAACGGCATCTTATCAAACATCTTATTAGATCGTTTAGGCGGTGCCTGTACAGCCGGTGCTGGCGGCGGTGCCACAACCCGGCTTTTTAATTCCTTAACAGATAAAATTGTTCCAGTATAACTGCACAAATATTCTGCCTTGCCTTCCCCTTTGGGCATTCTGAGAATCTGCTTACTGAAATCACAGACTCTTGGCATCATAGTGGGTTTGATTAAAATAATATCCCCGGCCGCACAATGGTGTGGTTTACCCTGATCGGAAATACAGAAATAATGGGTATTGTCATTCTGAGCATGACTATTGAGGGGTAAGAGTAATAACGTGCTAACTAAAAACGTGCTA
>JALTKC010000016.1 GCA_027076245.1 Gammaproteobacteria bacterium | reverse complement strand
ACTGGGATGTTCTGGTTTTCAATGGGATGATGGAAATTCAAAAAAAACTGGATTTCTCATCAGGCAACATTAGAGATAATCTTATTCGTGTTATTTCAGCCAGAGATATGAATAAAAAAGAGCGCGAGGTGTATCGGTATGAAAAAGAAAATTCCGGATTTTGATACTGAGGACAAGGAAAGAGAATTCTGGTCAAAAGCTGATTCTACGGAGTATATTGACTGGTCTAAAGCAGAAAAGATCTTGCTACCCAATTTAAAGCCGTCCACAAAAAAATATCACTGAGATTACCGGAAACAATGATCGATGAGCTAAAAATTCTGGCAAATAAGCGAGATGTTCCTTATCAATCATTATTAAAAATATTCTTATCAGAAAAAATTGATGAAGAATTGCATTCATCATAATGATTATTTTGTAAAACATTATCTTTTTCGTGGCTTGGCCCGGCTGGTGGCCTGGGCCTGAAGCGGATCATCTGGCCAGTAATGTTTTTTATACTTGCCGCGAAATTCTTTTTTAACCTCGTTATAGGTATTTTTCCAGAAACTACTTAGATCCCGGGTAACCTGTATGGGGCGTGAAGCCGGGGACAGCAGATGCAGTAAGAGCGGGAAGCAGTCTTTTAAAATAGTCGGTGTCTTCTGCAGACCGAATAATTCCTGCAGGCGGACGGGCAGTATGGGGGCCTGCGGATCGCTGTAATCAATGCGTATATGAGAACCGCTGGGTACCTGAATTTTTTCCGGAGCCAGTTGTTCCAGTAACTGCAGTTGCTCCCAACCGATCAGACTATAGATGATATTATATAGATCCAGTTTTTGCAATTGTTTAAGATTGGTTTCATTTCTTAAGTGCGGCTGTAGCCAGTCCTGAAGATGGTTAATTAAATATTCATCCGATAAATCCGGCAGTTCAATGTGTTTTAAAACAGACTGACATACTGTGTCTGATTGTTTCAGGATGTTAATAAATTCGACCCGCTGCTTTAAACTCAACGCTGCTGGTGACCAGGACAGGCACTTTAGTCCTATAGTTTTAACTGCTTCAAATAAAATGGGAAAAGCCTGTTCCGCTTTGATGTGCTCAGCAGCCTCTTTTTCCAGCAATATCTTATCCAGATAATAAGCAGTCAGAGCTTCTACTTTTTGCTGCTCACCGTTCCAGGACAGACTATTCTGTTTGTTGATCTGTTCTGCAAAAAAATATTCAATGTGGGCTTTATCAATGGCTGCAGCCAGAAAAATACGGGCTTCTTTCTGTCGGCCATAAGAACGGGCATTTAAAGAAGCAACGGCCAGATAAGGTTCACTTGACAGAGGATTAGGCTCATTAAAACAGGCACCATTACCATTGGCCAGTAAGTAACGCTGGTCTCTGGCGTTGTTTCTGGTATTATTATTGCGCCGCTGGGCAATACGATCAGGATAGGCAAAGGCGGTCAGAACCGCTGTAAATTCTGTTTGAGTAATGTTATCCAGTAATTCTTTATCGGTATTTTTCTTAACGAACTTATTTAGTTTTCTGTGAATATCATTTGCTGTTCTTAAGACCTGTTTTGCTACGGCCTTATTAAAGGGGCCGTTTACTGTTGATTGTTCAGAGAGTGTCTGCAGCAAAGAAATACGAAAGGCTATGTCATGGTTAGTTTCGGCACTGGCATTATAGGGAATAATGTCTTTTTCACTAAGTAAGGCGGCCAGCAGACAGGCGGTTTCAGTTGAATTAAAGACATCTGAATAATAGTCTTGTGCGGTGAGAACCATGTGTGCCAGACGTGGGTGCAGACCCAGACTTAGAATATTTTTTCCATGTTGAGTAATATGGTGGTTTTTATCAATGGCCTGCAGATGTCGTAATAAATCTCTGGCCTGAGCAATGTGTCCTTTAGAAGGCAGGTCCAGCCAGACCAGTTCACTCATATCTGTAACACCCCATTGCGCCAGCTCCAGCAGCAGTGGTGCCAGATCGGAGTGAAGAATTTCCGGTGTTTCATGGCGGGGCCGGTTTTTATGCTGAGCTTCAGTCCACAGGCGATAACCGATCCCCGGCCCCAGTCGGCCGGCACGACCGCTGCGTTGTTCTGCGGTATCCTGAGCAATTTTCAGCGTATGCAGGCCGCTCATACCGGAGTCCGGATCAAACTGTGCCTGGCGCTGTAAACCTGAATCAATCACTACATTAATACCTTCAATGGTCAGACTGGTCTGAGCAATATTGGTGGCCAGAACAATTTTTCTTTTACCTTTTGGTGGCGGGCTAATGGCCTGATCCTGCTGGCTTTTGTTCAGGTCGCCATATAAAGGAGCAAGAATAATAGTATCCTCTCCTTCCAGGTGATCCGCTAAAGCTCGTTCCAGACGTTTAATTTCGCCGGTACCCGGTAAAAAAATCAGGATATTGCCGGTGTGTTCAGACAGGGCATTTAAGGTTTGCTGGTAAAGACTGTTGATCAGGTTTCGGTGATCAATATCCGGCAAATGAGCCTTACGATAAACAATATCAACTGGAAAACTGCGTCCCTCACTGCTTAAGGTGGGTGTCTGAAAAATACCATTTTTCAGTTTATCCGATAATAACTGAGTATTCAGGGTAGCAGACATAACCAGTATTTTTAATGAATCGTTCAGGATCTCCTGGCTCTGCAAACAAAATGCCAGGGACAGATCGGCATGCAGACTGCGTTCATGAAACTCATCAAAAATCACCAGACCCACACCGGCCAGTTCCGGATCACTTTGCAGTTTACGGGTGAGTATGCCTTCAGTAACGACCAGTATACGGGTTTGGCTGCTGGCCTGAATATCCTGACGAATTTGATAACCCACGGTTTCACCGATCTGTTCACCCAGCAGTTCAGCCATGCGGGCGGCTGCACTGCGGGCAGCCAGTCGTCTGGGTTCCAGAATAATAATTTGCCGATCCTGCAGCCAGGGCTGATCCAGTAGTGCCAGAGGAATAATGGTGGTTTTTCCGGCACCTGGAGGCGCCTGCAGGATCAGACGATTATATTGTTCCAGATGGCTTTTTAAATCGTCCAGTATCCTGTGAACAGGGTATTCAGGTGTTGGCATAAGAAGACTCAGACTGTTTAATCCGGTAAATAATTTGCCCGGGATCAAACGGGGATTCAGTGTCTATTGCTATAACATAAGGCTGTTCATTATCCTGCAGCGGCTTCCAGTTAAGTAGCTGCTGTTCCAGTACAGAACAATCAGCATCAGACACATCGTTTACCCGCTTGCTGATGCGTTGGCGCAGAGTGTCAGGTTGAGCAGTAAAATGCAGAATTATAAAGGGCACTCTTTTCTTCTGAGCCAGTTGGTAAAATAACCGGCGTTGCTCATAGTTTAAAAATGCCGCATCAATAATCACAGGGTAACCGGACGTCAGGATCATTTCTGCCTGATCGCAAAGGTATTGATAAGTCTGTCGGGACGTTTCAGGAGAATAAATACCGGTATTAAAGGACGGGTGAGTTTGTTTCTGATCGTTATGATCGTTTTTGTTTTGCCTGAACAGTCGCTTTCGCTCAACATCAGAACGAAGCCGAATCGCAGATAATCCGGCAACCAGAGGGGTGGTCAGGGTACTTTTGCCAGAGGCAGACATTCCACAGGTAATAATCAGTATGGGCTTATCGGGTTGGGCAAAAGTATCTGCCAGTTTCAGGTAATCATAACAGCTCTGAATAGCATCATGATACTGCCTGGATTGATCAGGCATCTGTGAGGCCCCAATAGCGGCCACTTTGGCACGCACCATGGCACGATAGACCAGGTAAAACCTCAATACCTGTAACGCCCGGTAATCACCGGATATTTCCAGGTAATGATTAAGAAATTGCCAGGCAAAAGTACGCTGACCCCGGTATTGCAGATCCATAATCAGAAAAGCTATATCACTGGCCGTGTCTGTCCAGCGCAGACTGGGGGAAAATTCAATACAGTCAAAGGCTGTTGGTTTGTTATCTATCACTACAATATTGGCAGTATGCAGATCACCATGACATTCACGAATAAACCCCGCTTCTTTACGTTGTGCGAAAACAGGTTTTAAATCCTCATAGGAAGCATGGCTCCATTGTCTTAGTTTTTCAAGTCTGTCGAGTTGCTTATGCTCACTGAGCAATTCCTTCAGCAGAGTGAAATTGTCCTGTACTGGTTTATAAATAATTTGGGGGTCGCCATAATCAGACTCTGCACTGGCAATATCAGTCTGTTGATGGAAAGCGGCAATAGTTTCTGCCAGATGGGTAATATGACGGGGCTGAATCTGTCCGGTATTAAGCAGTTTATCCATCTGCAAATTGGAGGGGAACTGCCGCATTTTAACCGCATACTCAATAACAGCACCGCTGCCGCCAAATTTTGCGTCTTGCTTAGAGCCAGTTATGGCTACGACCTCCAGGTAAAGTTCAGGCGCCAGACGGGAATTAAGACGGAGTTCTTCCTGACAGTAAAAATGACGTTTTTCAAGGCTTGAGAAATCCAGAAAGCCCAGATTAACCGGCTTTTTAATTTTATAGGCATAGTCACCGGTCAGGAGTACCCAGGAAATATGGGTTTCTACCAGTTCAACTGTTTTTACTGAATGAGAATAGGCATCGGGACGCAGTAGAGAAAGAATGTATTCCGGTAATGTTTTATTACTCATAGATTGTTCTAAAGTTGCATATCAATAGTTGCATATAAATAGCGATGATAAGTAAGAGTGTATCAGAATTTGACGGCAATATTTAATTTTGTCAGAATCCATCTATGAAACTCTCTACAAAATTCTGCAAAACTATTTTCCTGCCGGTTCTGTTTTCCCTGTGGTTAGTCGGTTGTAACCAGGAAGTCCCTCCGAAAAAGGTTATTCGACCCGTGCTGACCCAGAAAGTTGAAATAAAGGAAAACTGGCGTGAATCGACTTATGCCGGGGAAGTTAAGGCCCGTTACAATATGGCACTGGGCTTTCGTATTGGTGGAAAAATTGTGGAACGGTTTGTTGAAGTCGGTCAGGTGGTGGCTCCGGGTACACTGCTGGCACGGCTTGATCCCCAGGATTCCAATTTGCAACTGCTTAATGCCCAGGGTGGTCTGGAGGCGGCAAAGGCGGAAAAACGCAAGGCTGAGCTGGATCTGGAGCGTTATAATACGCTCTTTAAACAGAAAATGATTTCAGCAGCGGAACATCTGCGTTTTTCCAATGCCCTGGCGATAGCCGAAGCCCGCTATATTCAGGCAGAGGCTAATCTGGAAGTCGCCCGTAATCAGTCCAGTTATACCCGTCTGTACGCAGATAAGGGCGGGGTTATTGTGTCTCTGAATATGGAAGTAGGGCAGGTTGTTGTGTCTGGACAGACCGTAGTTAATGTAGCTCTTCCTGATGAAAAGGAAGTGGTCATAGCGGTGGCTGAAAACCGTCTTAATGAAGTGCATAATGCCGACGAAGTCAAAATCAGCCTGTGGGCTAATCCGGATAAGTTTTACCGGGGAAAAATCCGGGAAATATCACCGGGTGCCGATCCAGTAACTCGTACCTATACGGTTAAAATTAGCTTACTGGATAAAGATCCCCAGATACAGCTGGGTATGACGACCACCGTTATTATTGTACAGAAAGAGCCAGGTAAAGTAGCCCGCCTGCCTCTGTCATCCATTTATCAGAAAGATGATAAGCCTGCGGTCTGGGTTTACTCGGTACAGACTTCTACTGTGCAATTGCAGCCAGTTGAAATTCAGGAATATCTGTTTGATGCAGTCTTGATCCGTTCTGGTCTTAAATCCGGACAGATTGTAGTGGTGGCCGGTGTTAATAAACTGCATGAAGGTCATCAGGTACGCTTAATGGATAATCCTAAATAAATCAGTTGAATCGTAGCGAGAATGATCAGAGTGCTGGAGATACAAGGTTTTACAGGTTATTTTGGATTTATTCGTAGCCACCCTACGGGTGAAGCCAAAATGTTCTGGAAAACCTTGTAGATTCAGTGCTATGGACATTCGCAGTAGGTTCAACTGATTTATTTAGGATAATAATTAATGAAAAACATTAATCTGTCAAAATGGGCGTTAGAATATGCTTCACTAACGGTTTATCTGATGCTGGCACTGGTGCTCAGCGGTATCTGGGCCTACCAGGATCTGGGGCAGGCTGAAGATCCGGACTTTGCCATTAAAAAAATGGCCATAAAAACCCTCTGGCCTGGTGCAACTGCTCTGGAGGTTGAACAGCAGATCACCGACCGGATAGAAAAAAAGTTACAGGAAACGCCCTGGCTGGACTATCTGACCAGCTATTCAAAAGCCGGTGAGTCCATGATTTTTATTGATCTAAAAGATTACACCCCGGCTGAAGAAATACCCAATGCCTGGTATCAGGTACGCAAAAAACTCAATGACATACGGCATACCTTCCCCGTTGGAGTACAGGGACCTTTCCCCAATGATGAATTTGGAGATACCTTCGGTACCATCTATGCCTTTAGCAGTGACGGCTTTTCCTATGCACAGCTTAGAGATTATGTGGATGAGGTGCGCCTTAAATTACTGAGTATTCCCGATGTGGCCAAAGTGGATCTGCTGGGGGTTCAGGAAGAAAAAATCTATATTGAAATCTCTAATATTAAACTGGCCAAACTGGGTCTGCAGCCGGATATTATTTTTGATACTCTGATCCGACAGAACTACCTGACCCCGGCCGGAGATATTAATACCGATACTGACCAGATTTATATTCGGGTCAGCCGACTGGCCTCTGTAGAAGAGATCCGTAAAGTGGGTATTCGTTCTAATGGCCGTCTGTTTCGTCTGGGTGACATTGCCAGGGTGTACCGGGACTATGTTGATCCGCCCGACTATAAAATGCATTATATGGGCGAGGAGGTTATTGGCCTGGCGGTCAGTATGCAAAAGGGCGGTGATATTCTTGAGCTGGGTGAGCGGCTTAAACAGACCATTTTTGAGATACAGTCCAACCTTCCCGTAGGCATTGATATTCACACGGTGGCCGATCAGGCTAAGGTGGTTAAACATTCAGTGGATGAATTTCTGTCCGTGCTGGTGGATGCGCTGGTCATTGTTATGCTGGTCAGTTTCCTCAGCCTGGGGTTTCGTACCGGTCTGGTGGTGGCCTTTTCCATACCCATGGTGCTGGCTATTACCTTTCTGGGAATGAATTTATGGGGTATTGATTTACAGCGTATTTCACTGGGTGCCCTGATTATTGCACTGGGCCTGCTGGTGGATGATGCCATGATTTCAGTGGAAATGATGGCTACCAAAATTGAACAGGGCATGGATCGTTTTAAGGCAGCGGTGTATGCCTATAGTCATACCGCCTTTCCCATGCTGACCGGAACTCTAATCACCATTGTCGGTTTTCTGCCAGTATTTTTATCCAAATCTTCAGCCAGCGAATACACAGGTTCGCTTTTTATTGTAGTGGGCTTGTCTTTGCTGGTGTCCTGGTTTGTTGCTGTGTTATTTGTACCGTTTCTGGGCTTCCGCCTGCTGCCAGTGTTTAAACTACAGAAGGCAGGTATTAAAGATGTTTATCAGAAGCCAGTGTATCAGATTTTCCGGGCTATGGTGACCTGGTGTGTTAACTGGCGAAAAACCGTTATTGTGATTACCCTGATTATTTTCTCAATTTCCATTTATGGCTTTCGTTATGTGGAACACCAGTTTTTCCCCAGTTCTAATCGTAATGAACTGCTGGTGGATATCTGGCTGCCTCAGGGCAGTTCCTTTAAGGCTACAGAAGCTCAGGCACGAAAATTAGAGTCGGTTCTTGCAAAGGATAAAGGCGTTGTTAACTATGTTGCTTATATCGGTAATGGTTCTCCACGTTTTTATCTGCCCCTGAACCAGGAACTAAAACATAATAATCTGGCTCAGTTTGTGGTGATGACGCGAGATAATAAAACCAGAGAACAGGTCAGGGCCAGACTGATTAAATTATTTGAAACCGATTTTCCTGAAGTGCGGGGCCGTATTAAACGTCTGGAAAACGGCCCGCCCATCAGCTATCCCATACAGTTTCGGGTCAGGGGCAAGGACAGAAATAAACTCAGGGACATTGCCCGAAAGGTAGCTGCACAAATGCGCAAAAACCCTTATGCGGCCAATGTTAATTTTGACTGGGATGAAATGTCCAAAGTAGTGAAATTGAGCATTGATCAGGATAAGGCACGGGTACTGGGGATTAGTTCTCAGGAACTGGCAGTGGTTATCAACTCGATACTCAGCGGTTATTCCGTCACCCGATTCAGAGAGGATAATCGTTTAATAGAAGTCCTGGCCAGAGCCGAGGAACAGGAGCGTCTGAAACTGGGTAATT
>JALTKC010000015.1 GCA_027076245.1 Gammaproteobacteria bacterium | reverse complement strand
TAGCACCGACAGAAGATCCGACCTTATCACGTATGACCCTGGTCACTCGCGGCTCTGATGAAATCATTGAACAGATCACCAAGCAATTAAATAAGCTGATTGATGTGGTAAAACTCAATGATCTCAATGTTCATGGCAATTCTCATATTGAGCGTGAAATGATGCTGATTAAAGTTAAGGCTTCGGGCAGCAAACGGGATGAGATAATGCGATTAACCACAATTTTCCGTGGCAATATCGTCGATGTTACACCCAATTCATACACCATTGAATTAACCGGCACCAGTGATAAACTGGATGCTTTTGTTGCTTCTTTTGAATGTGACACTATTCTGGAAACGGTGCGTTCCGGTGTTATGGGCATTGCCAGAGGCAATTCTGCACTGCATGTGTAGGTAATAAGTTTTTTAGACTTCGTCTGTTTTTTAACCGTAATAATGGCTGAAAATCAGTCACTAAACATTAAGAGCTAATATTAAGAACTATTTTAAAAATTAACTATAAGGTTTTGATAATGAATATATATTATGATAAGGATTGCGATCTTTCTATCATTAAGGGCATGAAAGTTACCATCGTTGGTTATGGTTCTCAGGGTCATGCACATGCAAACAATCTGAAAGATTCCGGTGTGGATGTCACCATTGCACTGCGTGAAGGTTCGACTTCTGCGGCCAAGGCTGAAGCAGCGGGTCTGGCGGTAAAAAATACGGCTGATGCAGTTAAAGACGCTGATCTGGTTATGATTCTGACACCAGATGAGTTTCAGTCTCAATTATATAAAAATGAAATCGAACCCAATATCAAGCAGGGCGCCACTCTGGCTTTTGCTCATGGTTTCAGTATTCATTACAATCAGATTGTTCCCCGTGCTGATCTGGACGTGATTATGATTGCACCTAAGGCACCTGGCCATACCGTTCGTTCCGAATTTGTCAAAGGCGGCGGTATTCCAGACCTGATTGCGGTATTCCAGGATGCTTCCGGTAAAGCCAAAGATGTGGCTCTGTCTTATGCTTCTGGTGTTGGCGGCGGCCGTACCGGTATTATTGAAACCACCTTTAAAGATGAGACTGAAACTGACTTATTTGGTGAACAGGCAGTATTATGCGGCGGTGCAGTAGAACTGGTTAAAGCCGGTTTTGAGACCCTGACTGAAGCCGGTTATGCTCCTGAAATGGCCTACTTTGAGTGTCTGCATGAATTAAAACTTATTGTTGACCTGATGTACGAAGGCGGTATTGCCAATATGAACTACTCAATTTCCAATAATGCGGAATATGGTGAGTATGTGACGGGTCCTAAAGTCATTAATGATGAAAGCCGTAAGGCCATGCAGGAAGCCCTGAAGAATATTCAGAACGGTGAATATGCCAAGCGCTTTATCCTGGAAGGTCAGACCAACTACCCTGAAATGACTGCCTGGCGCCGTAACAATGCAGCCCATCCTATTGAGCAGACCGGTGCTAAACTGCGCGCCATGATGCCCTGGATCACTGAAAACGCTCTGGTTGATAAAGACAAAAACTAAACCTTTATTTAATACAGACAAAAATAGCCTGCCTGGTATAAAGCCGGTCAGGCTATTTTTTTGTTTGCTGATTTGTTAATCTTGTATTTTAAAAACAGCGTATAGAAATTTAAAATTATGGAAGATCCGCATAATACCCAACCAGTAAATAATGAATCTAACAATGACAAGGTCACTAAACTGGTCAGTGTAGAAGAAGAGCCTGCTGTGGAATCAGTATCTCAGTCAAAAAAACGTCGTGGTATTTACCTGCTGCCCAATCTATTTACCACCGGTGCACTGTTCGGCGGTTTTTATGCCGTTATTGCTGCTATGAATGACCGGTTTGAAGCAGCCGCCCTGGCCATTTTTATTTCCATGATTCTGGATGGGCTGGATGGCAGGGTCGCCCGTATGACCAATACTCAGAGTGATTTTGGCGCTGAGTACGACAGTCTTTCAGATATGATCTCCTTTGGTATTGCCCCGGCGCTTATTATGTACACCTGGTCGCTATCTGCTCTTGGTAAGATAGGCTGGATTGCTGCCTTTATTTATGTCGTCAGTGCTGCTTTACGTCTGGCACGTTTTAATACCCAGATTGGTCATGCCGATAAACGTTATTTTCAGGGGCTGGCCAGTCCGGCAGCGGCCGGTTTTATCGTCGGCTTTGTCTGGGTCTGTGCTGAAAACCAGATAGATGGAGAAAGTCTGAAATACCTGGTTATGATTATGACGATAGGAGCCGGTCTGCTTATGGTCAGTAATATTAAATACCGCAGCTTTAAGGATCTGGATTTAAAAAACAAAGTCCCCTTTGTCACCATTTTAATTATGGTACTGGTCTTTGTTTTTATTGTTTATCAGCCGCCCCTGATCCTGTTCAGTATTTTTGCCCTGTACACTTTTTCCGGTCTTGTAGGCTATACCATTCGTAAATTAAAAAAAGCCCGGTAAGATACACATCCCATAATACTGGTCCTGCAAAATTCACAACTACATAAAATGCCTATTATCAGTATCAGCGGACTATGATAAAATATCATTCCTTAACTGGAGTGAAGCATGACTGATAAATTAATAATCTTTGATACCACATTACGCGACGGGGAACAAAGCCCCGGTGCGTCCATGACCAGAGAAGAAAAAATCCGTATTGCCAAAGTGCTGGAACGCATGAAGGTGGATATTATCGAAGCGGGTTTTCCTATTGCCAGTCCCGGTGATTTTGAATCAGTCAAGGCAGTTGCCGATACCATTAAAGACAGTACCGTATGCGGTCTGGCCCGAGCACTGGACAAAGATATTGACCGCGCCGGTGAAGCTCTGAAAGGCGCCAATTCCTCCAGAATTCATACCTTTATTGCTACTTCTCCCATCCATATGGAGAAAAAGCTGCGCATGACTCCCGAGCAGGTAGTTGAACAGGCCGTAGCAGCGGTTAAACGTGCCCGTCAGCATACCGATAATGTGGAGTTTTCACCTGAAGATGCCGGTCGTTCCAATCTGGATTTTTTATGCCGGGTTATTGAAGCGGTTATTGATGCCGGTGCTTCTACTATTAATATTCCCGATACCGTGGGTTATAACATTCCTCACCAGTTCGGACAATTAATCCATAACCTGCTGGAAAAAATACCCAATTCCGACAAAGCCATATTTTCTGTGCATTGTCATAATGATCTGGGGCTGGCCGTGGCTAACTCCTTATCTGCTGTTTTACAGGGTGCCCGTCAGGTAGAGTGTACCATTAATGGTCTGGGTGAACGGGCCGGCAATGCGGCACTGGAAGAAGTGGTTATGGCGGTGCGTACCCGTCAGGATGTCTTTCCCTGTGATACCGGCCTGGATACCACCCAGATTGTACCGGCTTCCCGTGTAGTGGCTGGCATAACCGGTTTTCCAGTACAGCCCAACAAAGCTATTGTAGGAGCTAATGCTTTTGCGCATGAATCCGGTATTCATCAGGACGGTGTCCTTAAAAACCGTGAAACCTACGAAATTATGCGCGCTGAAGATGTGGGCTGGAAAGAAAACCATATTATTCTGGGTAAACACTCCGGCCGCAATGCGCTTAAAAGCCGCCTGAAAGATCTGGGCATAGAATTCAAATCTGAAGAAAGTCTGAATCAGGCCTTTGCCCGCTTTAAGGAACTGGCAGATAAGAAGCATGAAATCTTTGATGATGATTTGCAGGCACTGGTTTCTGAAACTGTGGCATCCAGAGATGAAAGCATTAAACTGCTGTCTCTTAAAGTCTGCTCAGAAACCGGTGAAACACCGGTAGCCAGTATCAGCCTGCTGGTGGATGGTGAAGAACAGTCAGCCACCGCTGCGGGAAGCGGGCCTGTGGATGCCGCTTTTAAAGCCATTGAAGCCATTGTTAATAGTGAGGCCGAATTAAAACTGTATTCTGTTAATAATATTACCAGCGGCACCGATGCACAGGGAGATGTCACCGTTCGTCTTGAAAAGGCCGGTCGTATTGTTAACGGCCAGGGTGCGGATACCGATATTGTCATTGCTTCAGCACGCTCTTACATTAATGCGCTCAATAAACTGATCCAGGCCACTGAACGGGCGCATCCGCAGCTTTAATGACCATAATGCCGGACAATGCATTAATACAGGAATATCTGCAGGCTATGGGCATACAGGCGTGGAGGCTGAAAGATGCATCGCCTGAGGAATATATACCTGAGTCTCCTGAAGAAGATTCTGAATTATTGCAATCGGTTCAAACTGGAGAGTCTGTACCTCTAAAACCAGTTTCTGAGCCAGTTAAGAAACAAGCACAGCCGCAAACACTGATCCAGCAGGATAACAGCAGCGTTACTAATGAAATGGAGCTGGTATCCTGTGAGCCAGATATTCCCGCACCACCTGAATATTATTCTGAACCTGCACAGGAAGCCATTGCCAAAATTACTCTAACAGAACAAACATCTGCAGCACCCATTGAAACAAAAACAGTCGATCATGGAACAATGGATTTGCATGAGGATGATCAGACTGAGCATTTTATTCTGGATAAAGAACTGGAACAGAAAATTTCTGCGTGTCAACTTTGTCCGGGACGCAGCCAGCGTCTTAACAGCCTTTCAGGACAGGGTTTTCCCAATGCCCCCATATTTTTTATCAGTGATGCGCCCAATGCTGAGGAAGATCGAGCCGGTCATTATCTAACTGACTCAAGCGAGATTCTGTTTCAGAAAATGCTGACGACTATCGGTATGCAACAGCAGTATTTTTACAGTGGTCTGGTTAAGTGTCATTCCCTGCAGGAGTTTGTCGTGAGTGATGCTGATGCTGAGCAATGTTCTGTTTATCTGACGGAACAGATCCGGCAGTTAAAACCACAGTTAATTGTTATTCTGGGTATCAACCCGGCCAGAGCCTTATTAAAAACGACTCAAACCTTTAAAGAACTGCGAGGTCAGTTACATAGTTTAACGATTGGCGGTCAGGATTATCCGGTACTGGTAAGCTTTCACCCGGATTATCTGTTACGCAATCCACTGGATAAAAAAGACGCATTTTCCGATCTGATGCTGATAAAACAAACCCTTCAATCCCGTTCTGAAGCATAAGAATGACTGAATCCAGTTTGTCTATCGAGCCGTTTATTCGTACAATGACCCGCTTTGATCTGGAACCGGTCTATGCCATAGAGCAGGCCAGTTATGAGTTTCCATGGACTAAGGGGCTGCTTGCAGACTGTCTTCGGGTGGGTTACCACTGTTTTGTGTACGAAAAAGACAGTGAGATACGGGGTTATGCCTTTGTCAGTACCGTACTGGACGAGGCACACTTACTGAATATCTGCATTGCCACCCAATATCAGCATCGGGGTTATGGGCGTCAGTTTTTAAAATGGTTAATGGATCATTTTCGTGATAATGGCGCTAAAACCATGTATCTTGAAGTCAGAATGTCTAACCACATTGCCATACAGATGTACCAGAATATGGGCTTTAATGAAATTGGCGTCCGACGTGATTATTATCCGGCAAAACAGGGCAGGGAAGATGCCCAGTTATTTGCCTGTGAGTTTTTTTAAATATAGATAATTGAGTTTTACTATGAGTGAATTTTTAGAGCAAGTAAGGCGTCGCCGTACCTTCGCTATTATTTCTCACCCCGATGCGGGTAAAACAACCCTGACTGAAAAGCTGCTTCTGTATGGAGGTGCGATTCAGATGGCTGGTACGGTTAAAGGCCGCAAGGCGGCTCGTCATGCGACATCGGACTGGATGGATATGGAAAAGGAGCGGGGGATTTCGGTAACATCCTCAGTGATGCAGTTTCCCTATAAAGAATGCATTATCAACCTGCTTGATACACCGGGACATGAAGATTTCTCTGAAGACACCTATCGTACCCTGACTGCGGTTGACTCTGCGCTGATGGTAATTGATGTGGCCAAGGGCGTGGAACAACGTACCGTTAAATTAATGGAAGTTTGCCGCCTGCGAGACACCCCTATTCTCACCTTTATTAACAAACTGGACAGGGAAGGGCGTGATCCCATTGATTTAATGGACGAGGTGGAAGACGTTCTTAAAATTGCCTGCGCCCCAATCACCTGGCCTATTGGTATGGGTAAACGTTTTAAAGGGGTTTACCATCTTTATAACGATAAGATTCACATGTTTTCATCGACCCATGGAGGCAAGATTCAGTCCGGTGAGGTCATTGAAGGACTGGATAATCCCCGTCTGGATGAACTGATTGGTGATCAGGCTGAAGAGCTTCGGGAAGAAGTGGAACTGGTCCGCGGTGCCAGTAATGAGTTTGATCTGGAACTGTTTCTGGCTGGTGAATTAACCCCGGTATTTTTTGGTTCGGCCATTAATAATTTTGGTGTGGACGAAATGCTGGATGCCTTTGTTGATTATGCTCCGGCACCGCAGAACCGCGCTACTGTAACCAGAGTCGTGGATGCGACAGAAGATAAAATGACCGGCTTTGTCTTTAAAATCCAGGCCAATATGGATCCTCAGCATAGGGACAGGGTCGCCTTTATGCGGATCTGTTCGGGAAAATATGAAAGAGGCATGAAAATGCGTCATGTACGTATTGGTAAGGATGTCCAGGTGGCCAACGCCATTACCTTTATGGCTCAGGATCGTTCTCATGTGGAAACCGCATACTCTGGTGATATTATAGGTCTGCATAACCACGGTACTATCCGTATTGGGGATACCTTTACCCAGGGTGAGGATCTAAAGTTTACCGGTATTCCCAACTTTGCTCCGGAACTGTTTCGCCGTGCCCGACTCAGAGATCCCATGCGTATGAAAGCCTTGTTAAAGGGACTGGAACAGCTCAGTGAAGAGGGGGCAACCCAGTTATTTAAACCGTTTAATAATAATGACCTGATCCTGGGTGCCGTGGGTATTCTGCAGTTTGATGTAGTTAAGGAACGTCTTAAAACCGAATACAAGGTGGACTGTGACTTTGAGCCGGTCAATGTCCAGACAGCTCGCTGGGTGGCCTGTGAAGATGAGAACAAGCTGGAAGAATTTAAAAAGAAACTCAGTGATAATCTTGCTCTGGACGGTGCCGGGGATTTAACCTATATAGCACCCACCCGGGTAAATCTGAACCTGACTATGGAGCGCTGGCCGGAAATTGAGTTTATGGAAACCAGAGAGCATTAACTATATCTGTAATTATATGCGGGCAGGATGCCCTCACTCCCAGGTATGTGAGCTTTTTGACCTTTTTTGTCTGTTACGCAGCTTTACATTCAGTCTTAATAACCTAAAATTAAATTACAAACAGACTTATCACCCGAGGTTATATGAGTGAACGTACCTTCAGGCTTATTTCAGGAATAGCGCTCTGGATTGTCCTGCTGCTTTCAATTCTGTATCAGAATAATGCTTTTATAATTGCCTATTGCGTTATTTTTCTGTTTGAAGGAATTACGAACTGGCGTATTCCATTAATTATTTCCCGTATTCGATATGGACGCTCTGCTCCTGAAGCCATTTCAGAGGGCAATGTACAGGTAAAGCACAACGTGCTTGCCAGTCTGGAAGCAGAACGCATGATGCGTTTTACCATGGTGTTTTTTATCTTTCTTTCCTACTTTGTATTTCCTGATGCCTTATGGTTTTTCCCCTGGTATATTGCCGGTATGATGATTGTTTCTGGTATAACCAGTATCTGTCCCATGGTCATGTTTTTACGCTGGGTGGGTTTCCGTTGAGCGAAGATATGACTGAAACAAAATCGGCTGAACAGGAGCTTTCTAAAACCTGGGCGTCCACCAGTATTGCTGTAAAAATTACTGCAGTGGTTGTCTGGGGTGTTATGCCCATTGCCTTTGCCTTAACCATTCCCCTGCTTAACTCAATTAAAGAAGAACTTAGTAAAGATCATTTGTGGATAGTTGAACAGGTCTATGAGCATGTGGACAATGTTAGCAGTAATCAGGCAGAAATAAATCTTGAATCTTTAAAAAAAGATCTGCTGCAATTAAAGCAGAAATTTGATTTTCATTATCTAGGATTATCTATAAATAATCAGCGTCTTGTTATCGGTCATCATAAACCCGAGCACAGTGCCTATAAAATTAATTATTCCATAAGCTTAGCAGGTCAACCTCAGATGCTTTCTATAATGATGGAGTTCCCGTCATTAAAGCGGGGTATTGAGCTGGCCAGGATGAAATACGGCAGTTTAATTGTTATTTTTACTATTATTCTCGGCTTGTATCTGGTGTATGTTATCCGTAGTGTGCTGCATGCACCGTTTCAGCGGATTATTGATGCGACTCAGAGTGTGACCCGAGGGGATCTGGATACCCGTCTGGATATACAAACGGATGATGAATTTGGCC
>JALTKC010000014.1 GCA_027076245.1 Gammaproteobacteria bacterium | reverse complement strand
CCAGATTTGACTATAACTCAGGGTGACTACGAATAAAGCCAAAATAACCTGTAAATCCTTGTATCTCCAGCACTCTGATCATTCTCGCTACGATTCAACTGCTTTATTTAGGATAATCGGTCCGGCAGTTCGGAGCTTTTCCAGTTTGCCAGTTGCCCACCATACTTCTGTCAAGGTGATATGACGACCGTATAAAGAAACAGCTTCTGCAAGTTCTCTGATATTGGCATAAGCCAAAGTTGTAGAGCCAAATAAATCAGTAGAAGAAGGCAGGCCAATGGCATCCATATTTTCTTTAAAATAAAGGCCAAAATTACTAAAGTCATAACATGGCATAGATGTACTCCCTTACATTTCTGTTAATAAATTCCGTTATTATTAGTTAAGCAGGGCTTATGCCATAAATGATAAAATATAAACAATTCAAATGCTTGAATTGTTCGTTGGTGTTTGTTCGTATATTATAAGAATAAAAAGTGAGTAAAAACATGCTCAGTTAAAGTGTATAAGTGAGTAATATCTTACTCTTTCTCAGCGCTGAACTCTCAACGCTCAGCGCTGCTCTTTCACTGAATCACAAAATTCGTAAAATAAAGCCCCTCAATCTGCTTCTTCCCTGTCAGTTCCTTTAACACATCCTCAACATCGGCCTGAATTTTTTCCTGCAATGCTTTTTTCTTTTTTGGTGTGTTTACAGTTTCACGGCTTTGTTCAGAGAGGCGGGTAATAATAATATCCCGTAAGGGGGCATTATGCTTCTGTACTTCTGCAATGGCATCGGGTGTACCGAGGATCTGAATACGTACCTGTAAAAAACGCATTCTGCGCTCTTTAGTCTGTAAATTAACCACAAAAGGCGGGGACAGTTCATAATACCTGGTGTCATCCACCGCTTCTTCACCACCACCCTCTTCCTCTGCATACAAAGGATTAACCACAGTCAAACAGAGCAATAAAAAAACAAAAATACCAAAAACATTTTTTGCTGGGGTTTTATTAATAAACATATAAAAATCCATCCGTCTAAAAATTAATAACTGCCAATAAGTTTAGCCCAAAAAAAAAAAATTAGTAGAAAAAATAAAATGTTCCGCCAAACTATTTTCTTAAAACTTAACCCTCTATGCTCTTTCTCAACGCTCAACGCTCAACGCTCAACGCTCAACGCTCAACGCTCAGATCAACCTCTCCATCATCCCCACCGCCTGATGCAAATAAGAACCCCCAAACAAATTAGCATGATTTAAAATATGATAAAGGTTATACAATGTCTTTCGTTGACTGTATCCCGCATCCAGCGGCCAGCTGGCATTGTAGGCATCATAAAAATCCCGACCGAAGCCTCCGAATAATTCCGTCATGGCAATATCGGCTTCCCGGTCACCATAATAAATGGCCGGGTCAAAAATAATCGGCTGGCCATTTTGAGTATAAGCATAATTGCCTGACCATAAATCACCATGCAATAGCGAGGGGACAGGCTTATGGTTGGCCAGAAGCCTGTCCAGACTATTAAGCAGCTTTTCGTCCAGCGGTCTGAGATGGTTTTTATAACCCTTGTCATAGAGCATTTTAAACTGGGGGAGAATACGTTCTTCACGCCAGAAGCTCAGCCAGTCGGAATGTTGGGTATTGCTTTGCGGGGTACTGCCGATAATATTGTCCTGGTACCAGCCGAACTGTTTGGCGGTAATGCGGTGCATCTGTGCCAGAGCCTGTCCCATGAGTCGACCATCCCCACTGGATGTCATGGGAATATATTCCAGAACCAGATAACTTTGAGAGCCTGTAGTGCCATAGCCGATCGGTTTTGGGATCTGCATAATACTGGTATCTGCTGCCGTGACCTGTAATAATTCATTCAGGCTGTCATATTCCACCTGAAACATAAATTCCAGACTGGCAGAGTTTAATTTAACAAAAAATTCCAGGCCATCTGTACCGCTGACCTTATAAGCGGAGTTGATACTACCGCCGCCGATACTGCTGTGTTGCTGGATCTGAAAGTCTATGCCAAGACTTTCGCTAATATGTGTGCTGATGGATTGCCAGTGAGTCATAATTGTAATTTTGATTGATAAATAGCAGAGATTGAATGCCCGAAAAGAAACCCGTCATTGTTCAGGTCGCTGTGCCGACACCATTGCGCCGAAAATTTGATTATCTGTTATCTGATTCCATAAATCCAGAGTTCATACGGCCCGGTCAACGGGTACTCATCCCTTTTGGACGGACTAAAAAAATTGCCATTGTGCTGGGCTTGTCTGATCATTCTGATATTGATCCCAAAAAACTCAGACCCGTTGCAAAAATTCTGGATGAGCAGCCCATTTTACCGGCCGATATTATGAGCTTACTGAACTGGGTAGCCTCCTATTACCACCACCCTATAGGTGAGGTCTTTCAGACGGCGTTGCCGGTGCATTACCGGAAAAAAGCAGAAGCACTGGAAGCCGTGCAATGCCTGTACCGGCTGACTGAAACAGGCAGACAGGCTGACTGGGATGGTTTAAAGCGTGCCGTTCGTCAGCGCAGTATTCTGGAACGGTTAAAAATATCGGAGCAGGGGCTGAGTCGGGAACAGTTAGCACAGGAACTGGAAGGGCAATGGCAGTCGGCTCTGAAAACGCTTATTAATAAACAATGGGTGGAAGAATATTTTAAAAAAGATGGTACGGGGGGGGCTTCTGCTGTTAAAACCACCGGGCTGACGGACGTTAACCGTACTCCGGGGCTGTCACTTAATGCGGAGCAACAGCAGGCCGTAGAGTTTCTTAATGCTCATAGTGAGTCCTATCAGGCCACCTTGCTGGATGGTATTACCGGCAGTGGCAAAACCGAAGTCTATCTGGCTTTTATTGCCCGGCAACTGGAACAGGGCCGGCAGGTTCTGGTACTGGTGCCGGAAATTGGTCTGACACCCCAGTTAATTTACCGTTTTGAACAGCGCTTTCATGTCACGATTGGCTCCCTGCATTCGGGGCTTAATAATACCGAACGGATGAAAATCTGGCAGCAGGCCGGCAATGGCAAAATACGCATTTTAATCGGCACCCGCTCTGCTGTCTTTACCCCCATGCCTGAGCTGGGTGCTATTATTATTGATGAAGAACATGATATGTCCTTTAAACAACAGGATGGCATTCGCTATTCAGCAAAGGACGTGGCTTTGGTACGTGCCAGTCAGGCGGATATTCCCGTTATTCTGGGTTCAGCAACACCTTCTATGGAATCTCTGTATTTATGTCAGCAGAAGAAAATGGCGCAGCTTAAACTACGCCAGAGAGCCGGCGGTGCCCGTTCGCCCGAGGTGCACTTAATTGATGTGCGGGGGCAGACTTTACAGCATGGTTTAAGCCGGACGTTAATCGAACTGATGCAGCAGCATCTGGAAAAAAACAATCAGGTTTTGCTGTTTCAGAACCGCCGGGGCTATGCACCGGTATTATTGTGTAATAAATGCGGCTGGATCAGTCATTGCCATCGTTGTGATGCCCGGCTGACCTATCACTACCAGCGTAATATATTACGCTGCCACCATTGTCAGAGTGAGCGCTCACTACCCGTTCAGTGTCCGGACTGTGGAAATACCGAGCTGTCCTGTCTGGGTGTCGGCACCGAACGGGTAGAAAAAACCGTCAAAGCATTGTTCCCTGATATTGAGGTGGTGCGCATTGACCGGGATACCACATCAAGAAAAAATGCCCTGCAGGATTTACTGGAATCGGTAAAAGACGGGCAGAAACAGATCCTTATTGGTACCCAGATGCTGGCCAAGGGACATCACTTCCCCAATGTCACCCTGGTGGCCATTCTGGATATTGATCAGGGACTTTATTCCGTGGATTTTCGTGCCCCGGAACGGCTGGCGCAGCTGATTGTACAGGTTTCCGGTCGTGCCGGCCGGGCGGAGAAAAAAGGCCAGGTGGTTCTGCAGACCTCTCATCCGGAAGATGAAATGCTCAATGTCCTCTTGCAGTCTGGTTATTCCGGCTTTGCCCAAAAGGTTTTACAGGAACGTAAAGAATTGCAGATGCCCCCCTATGCCTGGCAGGCATTAATACGGGCTGAATCCAATCGTCCGGAACACTACCAAAGCTTTCTGGAATACTGTCTGCATAGTATGAGCGCAACTCAACAGGCTTCAGATCAATTAGATAATATTCAGTTTATGGGGCCTGTGCCGGCACCCATGGAAAAACGGGCAGGTAGGTTCAGAGGACAATTGTTAATTCAGAGTACCAAACGAAAGGCTTTGCACATTATTTTAAATGAGTTAATTCAGGGGATAGAGCAGAGTAAGGCTGCACAGAGAGTGCGCTGGTCGATAGATATTGATCCTCAGGATTTATATTAACCTGTCAGATTATTTTACAATCAGTAAATTATTGTTTATATGGAAAATATGTAATCTATTGTATTTGATATATTTATTGTTTTTTGGCTTAAAATTTGCTTAAAGCTAGTGGAGTTAATGTTTAATTATTATAAGGAAGTTAACAATGAAAAAAACGATTTTATCAACGGCGGCATTTACAATGTTTGCATGGAGTATATCGGCACAGGCGATTGTTGTTACAGATACAACTGATGCTAATGTACTTGCTAATTCCATTGTAGGTACAGGGGTAACAATTACAAATGCTGTATTAAATAATGCTAGTGCCACAGCATCGGGTACATTTACTGATGGTAATGCGTCAGGTCTTGGGTTTGACTCGGGTATTATTTTGACAACAGGGACTACTAATTGTGTGCCTGGTCCAAATAATAGTAGTAATTGTACTGGTATCGGAGCGCTTACTTCTTTAAGCTTTGATTTTACCACCAGTACTGGGGATGTATTTTTTAAATATGTTTTTGGCTCTGAGGAATATAACGAATTCGTTAATAGTGCTTTTAATGATAGCTTTGAATTATTGCTTGATGGTATCAATATTGCCTTGTTACCAAATGGTAATGCAGTAACAATTAACAATGTAAATAATCTTGTAAATTCATCGTATTATCGAGATAATACTGTGTTAGGTTTGGATCTTCAGTATGATGGGTTAACAACGGTTTTAAATGCATCTGCCACAGGTTTAAGTGCAGGAACGCATACCTTTGCATTTAATATTACAGATGTTGGTGATGCTAATCTGGACTCTGGTGTTTTTATTCAAGAAGGTTCGTTTTCTGGTGTGGATCCTAATCCAGTCCCAGAGCCAGGATCTTTAGCTTTATTAGGACTTGGTCTTGCTGGTTTTGGTTTTATGAGAAAAAAACAAGCTAAATAAAATCAGCCTGGAATTTAAACAACTAGTGAATAAAGCCCTCTTTTGAGGGCTTTATTTTTTCAGGACTTTGTTTTGTTCTTTTATACTTTAAAGGTTAAAATAACCGATTTTCAATCTCGAAAAACAGGATCCGGCCTTGAAAGACAAACTGCAGACACTGCTTAGCGATGCTATTCAGGTTTTAATAGACAATGGTTCTCTAAGCGTTGATATACCGGTCATTAAAATTGATCGGACCCGCGATAAAAGTCATGGTGATTTTGCAGCCAATGTGGCCATGATGCTGGCCAAACCGGCCCGTAAAAATCCCCGTGAAATAGCCCAGCTTATTGTGGATGTTCTGCCGGAAAATGATTTTGTGGAAAAAGTCGATATTGCCGGCCCTGGCTTTATCAACTTTTTTGTTAGCAGTGATTCCCGTTTGAGTGTCGTTAACCAGGTAATTGAGCAGGGTGATCAATTCGGCTGTTCGGATAAGTGGGCCGGGCAGACAGTACAGGTTGAGTTTGTATCGGCTAATCCCACCGGGCCGCTGCATGTGGGGCATGGCCGCGGTGCGGCCTATGGTGCGACCCTGGCTAATCTGCTGGAAGCTATTGGTTATAAAGTGCATCGGGAATATTATGTTAATGATGCCGGCCGGCAGATGGATATACTGGCCACTTCCGTCTGGCTGCGTTATCTGGAGCAGTATCAGGTGGCTATTGTCTTTCCAGCCAATGGTTATAAAGGTGATTATATCCGCGATATTGTGGCCGAGCTGATCCGTGAACACGGTGATACTTATCTGGCGGATGCTGATGCGGTGATGTCTGATCTGCCGGCGGATGAACCTCAGGGCGGTGATAAGGAAGCCCATATTGATGCCCTGATCCAGAAAGCTAAAACCCTGCTTGGGGATAACCGATACCGTTTTGTCTTTGAACTGGCGCTGAATTCTATACTGGATGATATTCGTGAAGATCTGCAGGGTTTTGGCGTACATTATGATGAGTGGTATTCAGAGCGTTCCCTGATGGATAAAGGGCTGGTAAACAAGGGCATTGAACGCCTGCGTGAAAATAACCGCGTCTATGAAAAAGGCGGTGCCTTATGGTTCCGTTCTACGGATTTTGGCGATGACAAAGATCGGGTAGTACAGCGGGATAACGGCCAGACCACTTATTTTGCTTCGGACATTGCCTATCATATGGACAAGTTTGACCGGGGCTATGCTCAGGTTATTGATGTCTGGGGCGCCGATCATCATGGCTATGTCCCCAGAGTAAAAGCCGCTCTGCAGGCTCTGGATTATGATCCTGATGCGCTGGATGTGCTGCTAGTGCAGTTTGCCAATTTATACCGGGGTGGTGAAAAAGTACAGATGTCCACCCGCAGCGGCTCTTTTGTGACCTTGCGGGAACTGCGTGAGGAAGTGGGCAGTGATGCCGCGCGTTTCTTTTATGTTATGCGTAAATGTGAGCAGCATCTGGACTTTGATCTGGATCTGGCCAAGTCTAAAAGTTCAGAAAATCCGGTTTATTATATCCAGTATGCTCATGCCCGTATCTGTAGTGTGTTCCGGCAGATGAAGGATAAGCAACTGGATTATGATCAGATGCTTGGGCTGGCGAATCTGGCATTGCTGACCGAGTCCCATGAGGATGATATTCTGCAGCAACTGGCAAAATATCCAGAAGTGGTACTGGCTTCTGCCAGCCAGCATGAGCCCCATTTAATAGCCCATTATCTGCGGGAACTGGCCAATGCCCTGCATACTTATTATAATGCCCACCAGTTTCTGGTAGAGGACGAAGCCCTGCGTAACGCCCGTCTGGTGCTGGTGGTGGCTACCCGTCAGGTGCTAAAAAACGGCTTGGTATTACTGGGTGTGTCCGCGCCGGAGGAGATGTAAACGATGGCTGCCGGTAAAAAACGTGCCCGTAAAAAATCCGGGGCAACCCGTAAAACAGAGCAGAAAAACTCGCTTTTTTCCTGGGCGCTTATGGCGGTTCTGCTGGCCGCGTTTGTAGCCTTTCTGATCCATCTGGATCAACTGCCGGAGCAGGGTGAAGCAACAACAGTAAAAACTCAGCCAAAGTTTGATAGAAAGTCTGAGAAAAAGTCTGCAAATAAGCAGAAAAACACCAAAGAACATGAGTTTGATTTCTATACCGTCCTGCCCGACAGAGAAGTGGAAGTTGTACAGCCTGAAAACAGTACGGCCAGAAATAAAACGGTATTAAAAAATACTGCCCGACCAAAGCCCAGCCCGGCAGCCACAACTGCAACCAGAACGACACAGACTAAGCCGGTCTTTTCTAATCAGTTATATCAGCTTCAGGTCGGTGCATTTAAGGAACTCAGCAAAGCCGATGCCATGAAAGCCCGGCTGGCCTTGTCAGGCGTAGAATCCAATATCCAGGTTGTTCGTAATAATAACCAGACATTGTACAGGGTACGAGTCGGCCCCAGTACCGACCAAAAGAAAATGGAACAGATAAAAGCCCGGTTAAAAGCACAAAACATCAACACCTTTATACAAAAACTGTAACCCCTCTTACCTAAACCCTAAACTCTAAAACCTAAAACCTGCTCTTCAAATGCTAATAGAAATCATCAGCTTTATGATCATTGGCGCTTTTACCGGCATTGCCGCAGGCTTACTGGGTATAGGTGGTGGGTTGATAATCGTCCCTTTTACTCTGATGGTCTTTGATTATTTAACCGGCCATCAAAATTTTAATATTCCCCATGCATTACAGGCGCATGTAGCCATAGCCACTTCGTTGGCAACGATTATTTTTACGGCAATTTCAGCTATTTATTCTCAGCACAGAAAACAGGCGATTGACTGGCGGGTGTTCTGGCAACTGGTGCCGGGTATTCTGTCTGGTGCTTTTATGGGGGCATGGCTGGCGACTTATATCCCCCGAACAGGTTTATTGCTGGTATTTGCCGTTTTTCTAATACTGGTCAGTATTAAAATGTGGCTGGGCTGGTCACCCAGACATAAAGCACAGTTGCACTCATGGCCTGTAACCAGTCTGGTTGCATTGATGATTGGGGTGGTTTCTTCATTGGTGGGAATAGGCGGCGGCACCATGACAGTTCCTTTTCTTAACCGCAGTCGTATTGCCATACAGAATGCTGTG
>JALTKC010000013.1 GCA_027076245.1 Gammaproteobacteria bacterium | reverse complement strand
ACGGCTCTGGGCTTATCACACTATAAACACTCTGCAGTCACAGATTGATAATTTTGGTGAAGATGCGGATTATAAGGACAATAAACAGGCCATTATTGATATTGCCAGAGAGTTCTCACTGGTCACTGATTATACCTCTATGATTGTACTGGAAGAACAGCAATTCAAAACTTACAACATTGCCCGGAACAATCAGCAAAGGGTCAATACTGAAAATCAGGCCAGAGCCCGTCGTACTCAGCAGGCACCTGTAAGCCGCAGGGTCGATCAGAACCAGCCAATGTTTACCGGCAATCGTTCTTATATAGGGGGTAACGGTGGAGGTGCCATGGATTTATGGAGTCTGTTATTGCTGTTACCTTTACTGGTATTTTTTAGAAAGCCCGGTTTGCAGCATTAACTCTCTTACCCTCCTGGGAGCACGGGCATCCTGCCCGCTCTCCCAGAAACAAACAGGAAATAAAAAATGCAGTTTCTAAAAAATTACAGAATAACCATGAGCCTGTCACTGTTTATGGCATTAGTGTATTTTATTCTGGGCCCCGTACCAGACACTTTATACTTTAATGCCGAAAAAATAATACAGGGTGAACTATGGCGTTATATTACCGGCCATCTGGTACATTCGGATATTCAACATTTACTATTAAACCTGGCGGCTTTTATTATTTTATCCGCACTAATAGAAACACACAGCCGCTTACAGCTTTTTACCGCTTTGATCATCGGTATTATTTTTATCAATTTTTATCTGTTCAATAGCAATGAAATTAACAATTATGCCGGACTGTCCGGAGTATTAAATACCCTTCTGGTTATAACTCTTTACCAGCAGAGGCAGCTACATACTAAGCCGTTGTCTCTAACAGGCTATCTTACCGCCAGTATCTATTTAATCAGTGCCGCCAAAATAATTTATGAACTTTACACCCAGGACAGTCTGTTTTCACACACACTCTGGCCATCCCTGCCCCATGCTCATCTGGCCGGTTTTATAGCCGGTCATATTTTGGTACTCTTAATTCACTCTGTTGGCTGGTTACAGTCAGGTAACCATCTTGCCAATAATTTACCAGAGCTTCACAGCCATAGATTTCAGGTGAGCAACATCATCAAGGTCTTCAAAAGCATAAGGGTTAAGAAACTGACGTCCCCATAGAAAGGTGCGATCGGTAGTGGAAAGCCCTGCTTCATCACATACTGAATCCCAGTGACTGATAATAGTGGTAATCTGATGTTCCACAATAGCCACCGCTTCCTCCCGGGATAATAAAAAATGCACTGATGCTTTCAGGCAGCCCGAAATTTGGCTCATGCGATTATTATTGACAATCAGCATCGCTTGTGAGGCTTCATTACCGGTTCGATTTTGCGGGCAAATATCATAGGCCGGTGTCAGGCGAAGACTCTGGCCATCCCAGAAAGCCGCATGATTACGCGCATGATCATCAGTATTTCCACACAGGATATTAAAAACCAGTCTTGAGAACAGCTCCCGCAGAGTAGTTGAAGCATCAGTAAAACGATGACGAATAAGTTCTGCCAGATCTTCATAACTGGCATAACGTGCCAGCATTTCATCAAGCTCTAACATAGTCAGAGCTGAAACCATTATTTTTCGTGTCCATCCTGTATCAGTGTGTACACGATCAAAGCGCTCAATGAGTAAGACATCTTTGTGCATGGAACGGGTAAGCGAGACATTGGCTACATTCAAACCACACAGAGAAGCAAGCCGCATAGCAATAAACTCAGCTTTGACAACGCTATAAGTATCTGTTGTGGAAGAAAACTTGGCAATATATTTCCTGTTACCATCATCTATTTGCGCCTTGGGACGGGCACCACCAAGAGAAGTTCCATGTTGTAAGGCCTGATCAAGCTCAGGGTTTAACGGTTCTCCCTGCTCAATATACTCAGCCGCACTCACAAGTTGATCTAAAGTAGCATTAGTTGCCCGGCGCGGTACATATTCAGTGGCCGAGTGCTGAAAATCCAGAGCGCCAATACGGTCTGAGCCGGACTCAAGTAAATACGTTAACTCATCGAGCTGTTCTACTCCACCTTCCACCCC
>JALTKC010000012.1 GCA_027076245.1 Gammaproteobacteria bacterium | reverse complement strand
CAGGCATTTCGTGCACCGAATTTTCAGGAACTGTATGCAACCACCAGTCGTTCCATAGGCAACGCCAGCCTGGATCCGGAAGAAACTGAAACCATAGAGCTGGCATTTGCCTGGCAAATCAATCCGCACACTCAATTAAATGCCAATCTTTTTGAATACACCATTGATGATTTTATTCGCAGAGACAGCAACCGAAAATATCAGAACAGCGGCAAACACAAAACCACCGGTGTTGAAATCGAGGGTCGATGGCAGCTGAGTAATAAACTGCTGTTTTCCGGCAATTACACCTGGAGAGATCCGGAGCATAATGATTACCGGGTTTCTGAAGAACCTGAACAATCGGCCTATGTTCGCACGGACTGGCAGTTTCTGCCCGGTTGGAACTGGAATATACAGGCCAGCTGGATTGCTGACAGAGACAGGGCTGATAATGATAGCCGCAAAAATTTGGACAATTATACCATTACCGATACCACCTTCCGCTATAGCGGTTTAAAAAACTGGGAATTTTCGGTTTCTGTCCGCAATGTCTTTAATGAAAATGCTAAAGCACAGGCCAATATCAGGGATAATATCAGCGGCAACAAAATGGATCTACCTCTGCCTGAACGCAATGCCTGGGCAGAACTCCGCTACAAATTCTAACCCCTGACTACTCTTAACCCTTAACCCTTAAAAACAGAATATTTGTTTTTGCCTGTTTTTTTAGACTGATACAAAGCCTGATCGGCATTTTTATACAACTGTTCTGTACTGCTGCAGTTGTTATCTATACTCACAGCAATCCCAAGGCTGATTGTCACTATCCCCTGTTCAGAGGAATAATGAGGAATTTGCTGTTCTTCGACGGCCAGACGGATCTGCTCTGCTATCTGCACCACACCTTCCCGATCAGTATCTGGCAGGAGCACCACAAATTCTTCCCCGCCAAGGCGCGCAACCATATCCCCCGGTCGTTTAATGGTGTCTTTAATGGTAGAGGCGATATTGATCAGACAGTCATCACCCTGTTTATGACCATAGGTATCATTAAATAATTTAAAATTATCAACATCAATCATAATAAAGGCCAGGGGTTTCTGGCTTCTCTGACTGCGCCGCCATTCCTTTTGAAAAAATTCATCAAAACGGCGGCGATTAGAAAGTCCGGTCAGCGAATCATGATAAGAGAGATCTTTTAATTTTTTTTCCCTGTTCTTATGTATGGATATATCATGAATAAATGCCAGATAACGCGGCTCATTAGCCGGCAAGGCTATAAAGGAAAAATCCACCGGAAATTCACAGCCGTCCTTACGTTTAGCCAAAATAGAGTGTGATTGTTGTGCCTGTTTATTATCCGGCTCCAGTAAATAGTTTTTATACTCACCGGCAAAAGGTTCAGACAACAGCTGTAAAATATTCATACCTTTCAGTTCCTGAATACTATAATCAAACAGTTTACAGACCGCCGGATTGACAAACTCAATCTGCCCCTGAGCATCAACCTCCAGAATACCATCATCAATATGGCTTACTATTTTTTCCATCCGGTCAGCTTGCTGCTGATAATCCTGCAGCACGCTTTTTAGTTCAGCTTCAGAACGAAGCAGCTGTTTATTAAGCCGTTGTACACTGAGCAGACTTCTAATTCGGGCATAAACTTCTTCCTCATGAAACGGCTTATTAATATAGTCAGCCCCTCCCACTGAAAACCCCATTAACATATCCTCAATTTCTGACCTGGCAGAAATAAACACCACCGGAATATTACGGGTCTGTTCCTGGGACTTGAGAGCCTGGCAGGTTTCATAGCCACTCATCCCCGGCATCATAATATCCAGCAGGATCAGATCCGGAACCAGATGAGTAGCAATTTTAAGCGCCCGCTCGCCGTCATTAGCAGCCAGAATCTGGTACCCCTGTGACTGCAGCATTTCTGTCAGCAGACTGATATTCTCAGGCGTATCATCAACAATAAGTATCCTGCTGTTATAATTGTCTGTTCCTGTTTCAGTATTCGTTACTGCAGTCATTGACTCTTCTCTTTACTGACTATGCTCTTTACATAATTAAGAATGCCATCCAGATCAGCCAAATTCATTAACTGTTCCAGATGCGACGCGGCAACAAGCCCTGCATCACCAAAAACAGCCTGCTGTCTTAACTGGGTTATCAGTTCTCCCAGACGGGTTAGCTGTCCATATTCTGCTGCCTGTAACAGGTCATCAACAAAACTGTCCTTGAGATCCAGTTTTACCACGGCATCGGGTTCCATATTAACCTGTACCAGCGTATTATCCCGTTCATTATCTGAACCGGAGCTGTCTTTCTCTTCCAGTACATCCCCCATCAGTTCCTTAATGGCAAAAAAGATACTATCAAAGTGGAAGGGCTTGGAAATAAACAGATCATAACCCATAGCCATATAATGTTCCGATTTATGCTGCAGAGTTGAAGCTGATACCGCCACACATTTTAGTTGTGCTGAAGAATACTTCCAGCGGATCCGTTTTATGGTTTCCACACCATCCATAACCGGCATACGAATATCCATAAATACGATATCCGGCAATTGCTGTGCTATTTTCTGCAGGGCTTCCTTACCATTGCTGGCTGACACCACATTAAAACCAATACCCTCCAGAAGCGTCCCCAGCAGATCAGTATTATCCCTGACATCATCCACCACCAGCGCTGTCAGCTTTGTAGTCGTTTTAAGTGAATACTGATTTTTAAGGCTGAGGGGTTCCGCTGCAATAAACTGGTCACTGGCAGGGGGTAAGTCAATTTCAAAATAAAAACAGGCTCCCTGTTCCCTGTCCATATCTGTTTTTAACTGACCGCCAAATAAATCAATATATTGCCGGGCAATACTCAATCCCAGACCGGTTCCGCCTTTAAGTTCACCCAGCTTACCCTGCTGGAAGGCTTCAAAAATCTGCTCTTTTGCCTGTTTATCAATACCAGGCCCGGTGTCTTCAATACTGAAACGATAGCGATGGTCAGCGGTTTGCTCTATGCTAAAACGAATTGTGCCCTGATCAGTGAACTTAATGGCATTGGAAATCAGGTTTATTAATACCTGGCGAAGTTTGCCCGGATCACCGTTTACCAGTATCGGTTTATCAGTAAAACAGTCCATCTCCCAGTCCAGCAGTTTCTGGCTGCAGCGGATTTTGAACATATTCTCCACACTGTGCAGCAGTTCCTGCAGATCAAAATCTGTTTTAACCATCTCCAGAGAACCGGCTTCGATTTTTGACAGTTCGAGAATATCATCAATCAGTGACAGCAGGTGATTGCCGCTTTTATTGATAATACCGATCTGACGGCTCTGATCCTTATCCAGACTGGATTGCTGTAATAATTGTGAGTAGCCTAAAATGGCATTCATGGGGGTACGAATTTCATGGGACATATTGGCCAGAAAAATACTCTTGGTCCGGTTGGCCGCCAGAGCACGGTCTCTGGCTATCTGCAGTTGCCGGGTGCGCTCCTCAACCCGTGTTTCCAGTTCTTTCTGATAATTGCGGGTTAACCGATCCTGATATTCCAGTTTTTCCAGCATTTCATTAAAACCGTTAATTAACTCCCCAACTTCATCATCATAGTGACTTTTCAGACGATAACTATAGTCCTGTTCTCTGGACACATGGCGCATAGAGTTAAGCAGCTGGACAATGGGATCAGTAAAAATTTTCTGCGCCTGATAAGCAATAAGCAGGGTGATCAGCAAAGAGATCAAAATCATCAGGATAATGGTATAAAGGTACTCTTTTACCCGTTGCCAGTAGTTGTCCCTATCTGATTCAATATGAATATAGCCCAACAGACTGTCATCACTGTCCAGAATAATCCGCTGGATAATATGCAGCTGGCTGGTTTTTTCCAGATAAGCCTGTGAACGCTCAGTTAATAAGGCCAGCATCATCTGTTTCTGGAAGTTATTATCATTATCTTGTTGTTCACGGTGGTATGTAGCCAGAATATTTCCATTCGCGTCCAGTAAATGAGCACTGATAATATGTGGTTTGGCCTGTAATGCGGTCAGGTTTTCCCTGGCAGTACGGGCATCATAAAACAGGATGGCTCCGGAACTGCTTTTACCCAGCAGATCAGCCAGGGTACTCAGATCTTCCTGCATTTTGCTTTTGAGGCTGTCCAGCTCGCTACTCATAAACACGGCCATACTGGATAACAGCATAATGCTGCTGATACTCAGAATGATCAGCACCAGCTTCTTCTGAATGGATAAGGAGGAAAATGAAAAAAGTTTTCCGGACGGCTTAGTCATCACTGCCCTCCTGTAAATTGTCTACTTTCTTCCCAGTCTCAGGGCTTTTATCCGTCTCAGCTTTTTGTTCCGTCTCAACGCTTTTTTCCGTCTCAACGCTTTTTTCCGTCTCAACGATAGTAGCCAGAGTAAGAACTCTTGAGCTTATCCTTAAACCTGCATTACGGGCAGCCTGTGGGTTAATTTCCAGGCTCAGGGTATTTTCATCATTCAGAAACAGGCGGATATGGCCGTTTTTATGAGCAAAACCCGGCAGTTCACTCACCAGTAAAATCGGATAAGCCTGCAGATAAGACAGTATATGCTGTAGATCCTTTTCTTCTGAACGGCTGATAAATACCAGCTGACATTCAACAGCATCTTCCAGAGCAACTCGGCGTTTAATCAACAATGGACGGCCATTGATTTTTTTATTTCTGATACTGTTTAAGGTCAGCCCAAAAGAATCATTACCCATAAGACAGAGCTTAAAAGGGTTTGAAGTTGATCTGAAGGTACCCTCCGGCCATTCAGAAAGTCGGGCAAAATTATATAAAAAAGCGGATTTAACCAGGTATTCTTTTGCCTGCAGGTTTTCTGCAGACCAGACATGGGTGGAACAGAGTAAAGCAAGCAGCAGACTGCTATAGCCGATTTTACGAAATAAACTCTTCCGAAATGAATAACAGAGAGATAAAAAGGATTGAAAGTTCAATACGATACCAGGCATGTTTTAACTTTGTTATATAAGTACCGTATTTTAGATAACCCGAAAAATTTCCCGCAGAAATAAAGACTCGTATGACGCATTAAGTATAGAAAATTTCCTTATAAATTCAACTGCAAAACTATTTTTGTTTAATCCCTGGTTCACAGAATCGTTTAATATTTTTTTCTTAAATTCATTTTATCTCCGTCACGGATCATATGAATGCGACTTAAAAACGACTGTCCCAGCAATACATGAGTAGGGAAACTACCCTCCAGAACCATAGCCTTCACATTGTACAGGTGTATATGGCCGATGGTAACTTTATTCAGGCTGACCTGATAAGCTTTAACCAGTCCCGATGCCGTCTGAACTACTTTCTGAGCACCCTTCATATAATCAATACCGGCCTGTCTGGCGGTTCCGGAATTTAAAGCGATACTGGTTGCCCCGGTATCAATAAGAAAATTAACCGGGGCATTATTAATTTTACCCTGATAGCGGAACATATTATCCCGATCTTTCCAGATAACCAGCGTTTTTCCCGGATCCTGTTTTTTAAAGGTGGTATTAATTTCAGAACCCAGCGGATACCGGACCCGTGCCCCCTGTACTTCCAGCACGGCAAAATCACTGTCCGCACTGATCAGTTTTATCCCGTTAAACGTCTGGCCTTTGCTGATCAACTTCTGACTGCCGTCAACGGATATCATGGCTTTATCCGTAAACAATGCCATAACTTTTATTTTCTGTATTGGCTTTTGTTCTGCCAGAGCCGTTGAACCCAGTGACAGCAAAAATAACAGACACCATACAAGTATCAGGAAAAGCGGTTTTGTTTTAGAGACTGATTTTAGAATAATCATAAATTTACAATAATATACAGTACAATCCAGGCATAAACCCCGGCCAGAACATCATCAATCATAATGCCAAAACCACCTTCCACTTTTTGATCCAGCCAGCGGATGGGCCAGGGTTTAACAATGTCAAAAAAACGAAACAGCACAAAACCCAGCACCAGCCACTGCCATTGCAGTGGAATTAAAAACATGGTGATCCACAAGCCCACAAACTCATCCCAGACAATTCCGGAAAAATCATGCACCTGTAAATCATCCGAGGTTTTCTGGCAAATATGAATCCCAATCCAGAATGCCGCCAGAGTGATTAAAGCATAAATCATCCAGGGCAACTGCGCCATTAATAAATACAGCGGAATGGCCGCCAGAGTACCAAAGGTGCCCGGAGCAAAGCGAACCAGACCGGAGCCAAATCCAAAGGCCAGAAAATGCCAGGGGTTCGACCAGACCTGATGCCTGGTGCGTATTTCGTCCTTATTCAAAGTGATTATAACCTCCGTTTCGGGGCAGGAATAACTCACCAGAGCGGTTCAGAAGGCGCAGTTTATGGGTATCAGTTATTACGCCAATTGCAGTAAAATGGGGTTCAATATTCTTTAATTGCTGCCATTTGTCGGAATCCAGTGTAAAACACAATTGATAATCATCCCCCCCGCTCAGGGCTCTTTCCCAGGCCTGTTCCGGTGCAAGACACTGCAGTGATTCTGCCAGTGGCAATTGTTCCAGAAACACATCAGCCCCCACGGCACTGGCTTTTAGAATATGCCCCAGATCGGACAACAGCCCATCCGACAGATCCAGTGCCGCATGAGCATAATTCCTGAGCAGTAAACCTTCCTTAATTTTAGGCGAAGGGTAATTTAAAGCAAACAGGGCGGCCTGCTGCTGTTTTTCTGACAGACAGTGATACGTTTTCTGGTTTTTCTCCAGAACAATATCCAGCCCGATACTGGCAGCCCCCAGTTCACCGCTAACGGCAATAATATCCCCCACCTGGGCACCGGAACGCAGCAGGGCTTTGCCCTGTGGAACATAACCGGCCACCTGAATCGTTATGGCCAGCTTACCCCGGGTAGTGTCTCCGCCAATCAGGGCTATATTATATTCTTCGGCCAGCTTAAACAAAGCACTGGAAAAAGACGCCAGCCAGGACTCATCGGCTTCCGGCAGGGTTAAGGCCAGAGTAAACCAGCACGGTTCAGCCCCCATAGCGGCCAGATCACTAAGATTAACCGCCAGCGCTTTATGAGCAATGGCCTGAGGAGATGTCTGTTCTGGAAAATGGACACCGCTGATTAAGGTATCAATAGAAACCACTAACTGCTGATTATCCGGGGGGGCAACAGGGGGACCTATAACAGGGGGGCTTATAATGGCACAGTCATCACCAATGCCAAGCACGATATCTGAATGACCCTGCCGATCGGATAATAATCGAGCCGGCTCAGTAAAAAATCTCTGGATTATATTAAATTCAGAACCGGGCATGGCTGTCTCATAATTTAATGGCTGCCCGATTATTTTTTTCTGGGCTTTTTGCTGCGAGGCGCTTTTACTTCGGCTGTGCGCAATTTAGCGGCAACCTTATCGAGAATACCATTGATAAACTTATGCCCGTCTTCCGCACCAAACACTTTGGCACTTTCAACCGCTTCGTTTATCACCACCCGGTAAGGCACATCCAGACGTTCTTCCAGTTCATAAGTACCAATCAGCAAAATGGCCTGTTCCACCGGATCGACTTCAGCAAAAGGACGTGCCAGATGAGTGTCCATGTGATCCACCAGTGCCATTTTATGCGCGGTTACAAAATGCAGAATGTCATGAAAATAATCCATATCCGCATCCTCCATATCATGCTCACTGACAAAGTGAACTTCAATATCAGACACATTCTGCTGGGTCAATAACCAGGAATACAGAGCCTGTACGGCAAACTGCCTGGATTTAGAGCGATTCTTCAAACGTATTTCCTGTTGGTGAAGCGTAAATCAAACACTTCAGGCAAAGTTTTTTAACAGATTAACCATTTCAATAGCGGACAGAGTCGCTTCCACACCTTTATTGCCCGCCTTGGTACCGGAGCGTTCAATGGCCTGTTCAATAGTATCCACAGTCAGCACCCCAAAGGCAACCGGAATATCATATTCCATAGACACCTGCGCCAGCCCCTTGGAATTCTCATTCGCCACAAAGTCAAAATGCGGAGTACCACCTCGAATGACCGCTCCCAGAGCAATAATGGCATCGTATTTTTTTGATGCTGCCATGCGTTTAGCCGCCAGCGGAATTTCCACCGCACCGGGCACCCGCACAACCTCAATATCCTCTTCCTTGCCGCCATGACGCAAAATAGCATCAACCGACCCGCTCAACAGCGACTCAACCACAAAACTATTAAAACGACTCACCACGATACCAAACCTGGCACCGTCAACAACCATTTCACCTTCAAATGTTTTTATACTCATTTTGTTCTCGATTTATTCTCAATTTTATATTTTTAGAATTTATACGCCTGGTTCACAACACCTAAATGTAAAATTAAACTCCATACAGAGTACCCGTTGTCCAGTAAGGCTTTTCAAAGTTTCGGCAGCA
>JALTKC010000011.1:565-2085 GCA_027076245.1 Gammaproteobacteria bacterium | reverse complement strand
GGGTTCTGTTCTATCCATTAATCGGTCTGATTATTGGCTTGTTACTGTATGGGGCAGAGCAGCTGCTGGCTTCTACCGAGGTGTTTTTCTCGGCTGCAATCATCCTCAGTCTCTGGGTGATGATTACCGGCGGTCTGCACCTGGATGGCCTCGCCGACAGTGCAGATGCCTGGGCGGGAGGTTTGGGTGATCGTCAGCGTAGCCTGGACATCATGAAGGATCCCCGCTGTGGCGCAATTGCCGTTATTGTGCTGATATTATATTTATTATTGAAATTTGTAGCCCTGGTCAGTCTGTTAAAAATGCCCCAGGCAGATAGTCTGATTCTGGTTCCCATGTGTGCCAGGGCCGGGGTGGTGCTATTGCTGATGACGACAGACTATGCCCGTAAGGATGGCCTGGGCCGGGAGATGGCAGAACATATGCCGATCAGGTCTGCCATTATTGTATTATTGTTGAGTCTGATATTTTTATTCTTCTGGGCCGGGCCGGGTCAGGGGTTGTTAGTGCTGGCAGTGCTTTTATCTGTTTATTATTTATTGCGTAAAATGATGCTGCAGCGACTGGGAGGTATGACGGGGGATACTGCCGGTGCTCTGATTGAAATTACCGAGCTGTTTATCCTGCTGGGTCTTGTCATGGCTTATTAGACTGCTTTTGCAGGTCTTTTTTTAATAGAAAGAGAATAATTAAAATCGCCGGCAGGCCGAGTATGGATGCATAAATATAAAAATGAAAATAACCATATGCATCGACGACCATGCCGGAAAAACCGGCAATAATTTTTGGAAACAGAGTCATTAATGAGCTGAACAGGGCGTATTGTGTGGCCGTATAGGCGGTATTGGTGAGGCTGGATAGAAAGGCAATAAAGACAGACGTGGCTATGCCACCAGCCAGGCTGTCTGCCCCTATGGTAAAGGCCAGCATCTGCAGATTGGGGCCCAGGGTCGACAGCAGGGCAAACAGCAGATTGCTGCTAATCACCAGTATGCCTCCCAGTAATAATATTTTTAATATGCCATAGCGCATCACCAGTATGCCGCCCAGCAGGGCACCGGCCAGGGTAAGGAAGAAGCCAAATAATTTACTGATATTGGCAATCTCGGTTTTGCTGAATCCCAGATCCAGATAAAACGGGTTGGCCATAACAGCCATGGTGATATCGGTAATACGATAAGTGCCTACCAGCAATAAAATAATCACGGCCTGCTTGCCATAACGGTAAAAAAAGTCCACAAAAGGGCTGATGACGGCGGCGGCAAACCAGTCAACAAATCGCTGTGCCAGGCCTTTTGAATGACTGATTTTTTCCATCCGACTGATAATCTGTTCCTCCTGAGCCAGGGTGTCAGTAGAAATAATATGGCTGGGTTCGTTAATGAGCAAAGTGGTGATTATGCCTACCAGGGTAAGGCCCGCCATGCAAAGATAGGCAATATGCCAGCTAAAGAAATCGGCCAGATATAAAGCCCCGGCCCCTGATGCCAGCGTGGCGATGCGATAGCCAAACACATAGC
>JALTKC010000011.1:0-555 GCA_027076245.1 Gammaproteobacteria bacterium | reverse complement strand
ATACGATAGGCATCAACAACCACGTCCTGGGTGGCTGATGAAAATGCCACCAGCAGGGCAAGCAGGGCAAAGGTCTGTAAATTTTGTTCTGGCTGGCTATTGGCAATCAGCAGGAGGCCAGCGGCTATACCTGTTTGGGCAATCAATAGCCAGCTACGCCTCTGACCAAAAATTTTTGTTAAAAAGGGCAGGGGAGACTTGTCTATCACGGGTGCCCATATTACCTTGATGGAATAGAGCAGGCCTATCCAGCTAAAGAAACCGATGGTGGTTTTGCTGATATTGGCATCATTGAGCCAGGCCGACAGGCTGGAAAACACCAGTAAAAAAGGCAGACCGGCAGAAAAGCCCAGTAAGAAAATAATCAGTGTTCTGGGCTGGCTATACACCAGCAGGGCTTCACGCCAGTTATGATGTTGACTCATATATCGTAGTCATAGTCGATGATAAGGGGGGCATGATCAGAGAAACGTTGATCCTTGTAGATGTCTGTATCACGAACACTATCCTTCAGGCCAGGTGTAATGATCTGGTAGTCAATACGCCAGCCAGTAT
>JALTKC010000010.1 GCA_027076245.1 Gammaproteobacteria bacterium | reverse complement strand
CAGAAACAGACCGGCCTGCCGGTGATTGTGACCGGCGGTATAGAACGTAATGATATTACAGAAGCGCAATTAATGAAGCGGGTGCTACAGCAGGAGTTTGAGGTTAGTGCGGATATTTATGTTGAACAGCAAAGCACCAGTACCATGGAAAATGCCCGCTTTTCCAGAGTGATAATGAATAAGCAGAACTTTACCCGCCCCCTGCTGGTGACCAGTGCCTTTCATATGCCCAGGGCATTACTGGCCTTTAAAGTAGAAATGGACAATATTACTCCAGCCCCAATGGGTTTTATGCACAGTAAAATTGATTATATTCCCGGAGATTTTATACCCAATAGTAAGTCACTCTGGCAAAATTATCTGGCTTTGCATGAGTTGATTGGGTATGGGTGGTATAAGATGAGGTTATAAGGATTGCCCTCATCCTGGCCCTCTCCCAGAGGGAGAGGGGATAATGCAACGGATATTATTTAGGGTAAATTTCCGGTACAAAGGTCTGGTCGGTTATCGGTGGACGGATATAGCCGCCAATGGGGGGGCGCTTGGGCAGCTTGATTTTTTCCGGTGTCAGATCTTCGTAGGGTATCATGCTCAACAGGTGAGCAATACAGTTCAGCCGAGCGTGTTTTTTAACATCGGAATTCACCACATACCAGGGTGCCTGTTTAATATCAGTATGGGCAATCATGGCATCCTTGGCTTTGGAGTATTCCACCCAGCGGGTAATGGATTCCAGATCCATGGGGCTGAGTTTCCAGCGCTTTAAGGGTTCGTGCAGACGGCTGCGGAAACGCCGTTCCTGTTCTTCATCTGATACCGAGAACCAGTACTTGATTAAAATAATACCGGAGCGTACCAGCATGCGTTCAAATTCCGGGCAGGAGCGCAGAAATTCCTGGTATTCCTGCTCGGTACAGAAGCCCATTACCCGTTCCACACCGGCACGGTTATACCAGCTGCGGTCAAACAGTACAATTTCTCCCGCTGCCGGCAGATGAGCGACATAGCGTTGAAAATACCACTGAGTTTTTTCCCTTTCCGTAGGCGATGGCAGTGCGGCAACCCGGCAGATACGCGGGCTCAGGTGCTGGGTAATGCGCTTGATAACTCCGCCCTTACCGGCGGCATCACGGCCTTCAAAAATCACTACGACTTTCAGGCCTTTATGTTTGACCCATTCCTGTAATTTAACCAGTTCATTCTGCAGTCTGAGCAGCTCACGTTCATAGACTTTATTATTAATTTTTTTTACTTTACCGGTTTTTTTTTCTTTGTTTTTCTGAGCCATAATTGCTTTGCTCCTTATGGAAAGGAAATTGGTTGGAAGGCGTAAATTTATTATCCTAAATTAATCAGTTGAACCGTAGCGAGAATGATCAGAGTGCTGGAGATACAAGGTTTTACAGGTTATTTTGGCTTTATTCGTACCCCAAGGGCACTTCCTTCGGGGCGTAGCCACCCCTACGGGTGAAGTCAAAATGTTCTGGAAAGCCTTGTAGATTCAGTGCTATGGACATTCGCAGTAGGTTTAACTGATTAATTTAGGATTAATTAAGCATAGTCAATTTAAGCGCTAAAATAAAGCCTTGTTATAACCGCTTTGTGTGAAATAGTGTGCATGATAACTGCCGGAGTTTATCTTAAAAAATAATTCATATTAAATTTAATTTCCATGGGCAAAGACAGTTCTTTAGGCGGCAGGGGCAGCGGCAGGGCATAATTCACGGCTTCTCTGCTGGCTTTTTCCAGAATAGAGCGTTTACCAATAACCTGGAGGTTTTTTATTTTTCCGTCGGGTAACAAAGTAAAGCTGACCAGTATCTTGCCTTCTATTTTTCGTTTTCGAGCCACTCTTGGATAGTGCTTGTGGGCTTCGATATGGCGCATAAGCAGGCTGAGATAGGATGTTCTGGTCTGCTGAATTAAGCGCGGATCCGCTTTGGCAATTACCGGGGAGGCACTGACTGTCTGTGTTTTTGCCGGCTTTATATTTTGTGAATTGGTAGGTTGAGCAACCGGTTTCTGTTTTTCACGAGGCGGCTTCTGTTTGACCGGTTGTTTTTTTACCGGTGGTTTTTTTTGTCT
>JALTKC010000009.1 GCA_027076245.1 Gammaproteobacteria bacterium | reverse complement strand
CATTTTTACCAGATCGACCAGGCCTTCCAGATTCTCTTCCGCACCAATGGGTAATTGTATTGGTACCGGTATTGAGCCCAGACGGGTTTTAATCTGTTCTACTACACGCAGAAAATCAGCCCCGGAACGATCCATTTTATTGACAAAGGCCATTCGTGGAACTTCATATTTATTAGCCTGACGCCAGACGGTTTCTGACTGAGGCTCCACACCGCCTACGGCACAGAAAACCGCTACCGCACCATCCAGTACCCGCAGAGAACGTTCCACCTCAATGGTGAAATCCACGTGTCCGGGTGTATCAATAATATTGATACGATGCTCGTCAAACTGTTTGTCCATACCTTTCCAGAAACAGGTGGTCGCAGCCGAGGTAATGGTAATGCCCCGTTCCTGCTCCTGCTCCATCCAGTCCATGGTCGCGGCACCATCATGTACCTCACCGATTTTGTGAGACACACCGGTGTAGTACAGAATACGTTCTGTAGTTGTCGTTTTACCTGCATCAATGTGAGCCATAATGCCTACATTGCGATAGCGAGTAATCGGAGTTTTACGTGCCACGGGATAAACCTCTTAAGGATTTAATGCAAAAAGGGCGAGTCCTTCCAGAAGAATGAATCGCCCTCTCATCTGACTTAAGACTTTCGACTTAAGCGTACTACTTTTTTTACCAACGGTAATGTGCGAATGCTTTGTTCGCTTCTGCCATACGGTGAGTATCTTCACGTTTCTTGACAGCGGAACCCTTGTTTTCCAGGGCATCGAGCATTTCACCGGCCAGTCTGCGGCCCATGGATTTTTCACCACGTTTTCTGGCAGCATCCACTAACCAGCGCATACCTAATGTGGCCTGACGTTCTGCACGAACTTCTACAGGTACCTGGTAGGTTGCACCACCGACACGACGGGATTTTACTTCCACGGTAGGACGGATATTTTCAATCACTTTGTTAAACAGTTCGACTGGCTCACCCTTGGTTTTCTCGACAACAATGTCCAGAGCACCATAAACAATTTTTTCAGCAACGGATTTTTTGCCGCTGAACATAATAATATTGATGAACTTGGCCAGGCTTATATCCCCAAACTTGGGATCAGGTAGAATTTCGCGTTTTACTGCGGCTCTTCTCCTAGACATAGGTAATTACCTTCTCTATTTGACAGTCTTAACTTGTTATTGAGTCAGAGCACTGTCTTAATTTCTAGAATACTTACAGGGGATGTCACAGGAAGATAATAGACGAAGCTATTACCCAACATTTCAGCCCTGTATGCGCTTTATTAATTTACTTTATAAATAAATTAAGATTTTGGACGTTTAGTACCGTATTTGGAACGACCTTGACGACGGTCATCCACACCGGCAGTATCCAGAGTACCACGTACTGTATGATAACGAACACCAGGTAAATCTTTAACACGACCACCACGGATCAGAATCACGCTGTGTTCCTGCAGGTTATGTCCTTCACCACCAATATAGGTGGAAACTTCATAGCCACTGGTCAGGCGTACACGAGCGACTTTTCTTAAAGCCGAGTTTGGTTTTTTTGGTGTTGTTGTGTAAACACGAGTACATACACCACGACGCTGAGGACAGGCCTGCAGAGCGGGTACATTACTCTTTGTTACTTGACGTTTACGTGGTTTACGTACCAATTGGTTGGTAGTTGCCATAAACTTTCTTCTCCACACAATAAACAACAGGCCGGGAACGCCCCGGCCTGAAAGACGGACAAATATAAGGGATGTTCTTATATTTGTCAAGATTTAAAATTTATTTTTTCTTTAAATAAAGTAACCTCCTGGGAGCGCGGGCATCCTGCCCGCGTTAGAAATAACGTGCAACTTGCTTGTTGACGCGGGCAGGATGCCCGCGCTCCCAGGACTTAATAAATGGTTACTTTACGCGTCTAGCTTGCTCATCTCTGATTGCATCTGATAACGCTCTTTATCCTTCTGTCTGCGCTTGCGGCGTTCATTATGGAAGGTCAGACCGGTACCGGCAGGTATCAGACGACCGACAATGACGTTTTCTTTCAGACCGCGCAGATCATCCACCTTGCCACTGACAGAGGCTTCGGTC
>JALTKC010000008.1 GCA_027076245.1 Gammaproteobacteria bacterium | reverse complement strand
ACCGTGGCCCGTTTGGGTGGTGATGAGTTTATTATTATTTTATCCAGTATTGCTCGGGTGTCCGGTGTCATTGAAGTTGCACAGAAGCTGGTTGAGGTGCTGGCACAGCCGGTTAACTATCAGGATCATGAACTGTATCTGGCGGCTAGTATTGGTATCAGTCTGTACCCCGATGATATTGAGGAGGGAGAAGATGAAACGGATACCATGATCCGTAATGCGGATTCCGCCATGTATCAGGCCAAGGGAACCGGCGGCAATAACTACCAGTTTTACACCAGTGATATGACGGAACAGGCTTTTGAACGCATTCTGATGGAGAAGAATTTACGCCGGGCCATAGAAAATGATGAATTTACCGTGTATTACCAGCCGCAATACAATAGCCGCACTCATCAGTTTGTGGGTATGGAAGCTTTGCTGCGCTGGCAGCATCCGGAAATGGGGCTGGTATCACCCAATAAGTTTATTCCGGTGGCAGAGGAAAACGGTCTGATTGTGCAGATCGGCTGGATGGTGATAGATAAGGTGATCCGCCAGATGCTGATATGGAGTGAAAAAGGCTTCTGCAGTGGGCATTTATCCATTAACCTGTCTGTTAAACAGATCCAGGACAAAAACTTTCTGGCCAGAATCATGACTGGCCTGAAAAAATATCAATATAACCCGAATTATATCAAGTTTGAAATTACCGAAAGTTATATTATGACCAATCCAGAGCAGGCCATTGATACCCTGCAGCAGCTTAAAGATATGGGTTTTACCCTTTCTATTGATGATTTTGGTACCGGTTATTCTTCTCTGTCCTATCTGAAACGACTGCCTATTGATGAACTGAAAATCGATCAGTCGTTTGTACGAGATATTCCCGGAGATGAAGATGATGAAGCCATTGTCCGCTCCATTATTTCTCTCTCTAAAAGCATGAACCTGGAGGTGATAGCCGAAGGTGTGGAAACCGAAGCTCAGCAGGCCTTTTTGCTGGCTGAACAATGTGAAAATATTCAGGGTTATCTGATCCACAAGCCCATGACGGCAGAAGCCATGACTGAAATATTACAACAACGCCAGAATGCTCAGCAACAGGACTAAATCGAACCATCGCCTGACTGAGATGAAAAAAACGGTTTTTCAGGTATAATATAGCCTCTTTATCATCCATCCACTTTTTATCTACCTATAAAGAATAAATTATGAGTAATACCCCGGTCCTGCGTAAAACTAAAATTGTTGCCACCATTGGTCCTGCCAGTGACTCCCCTGAAATACTGAAACAGATGATTAAAGCGGGTATGAATGTCGCCCGTCTGAATATGTCCTTTGGTGTGGATGAAGTCCAGCAGAAACGGCTGGAGACGGTACGTCGGGTAGCCCGGGAAATGGGGCAGCATATTGCCATTATGGCAGATACCAAAGGCATTGAAATCCGTACTGGCAAGTTGGTGGATGCCAGCGTTGAGTTAACCGCTGGTGAACATTTTATCCTGTACTCCTATGCCAGAGAGGGCAATGAACAGGGGGTATCGGTTAACTACAGCAATCTGCACAATGAAGTTAAAGAAGGTACGCATATTCTGCTTAATGACGGTGCCATTGAACTGGAAGTGATTAAAATTGAGCAGACCCATGGCGGAGAAGTGCATTGCCAGGTTATACATGGCGGCCTGCTCAGAGAAAATAAAAGCGTCAACCTGCCGGAAACCCAGCTGGAAATGAGCGCTGTCAGTCCCGAAAATCAAAAAGAAATTTTAAAAGAACTCAGTTTTGCCGCTGAAAATAATGTGGAATATATTGCTGCTTCTTTTGTCCAGACTGCAGATGATGTCATAAAAATACGTTCTATTCTGGAAGATAAAGGCGTCAGTATTCCGGTTATTGCCAAAATTGAAAACAAGGCCGGTATAGAAAACCTGAGCGCCATTGTGGCAGTGGCAGACGGTACCATGGTGGCTCGTGGTGATCTGGGTGTGGAGTTACCCCTGGCCGATGTACCCGGTATGCAGAAGCGTATTATTCAGTCCACGGTCACCAGCGGTAAACCAGTGATTGTGGCCACCGAAATGCTGGCTTCCATGGAAAACAACCCCAAGCCCACCCGGGCGGAAGC
>JALTKC010000007.1 GCA_027076245.1 Gammaproteobacteria bacterium | reverse complement strand
CCGGTTTACCCGTTGGGGTAACAGCATTTTGAAAATGTTCTGAAATCAGGATTTTTTCCAGTATATCCAGCTGTTTACTGCGGTTATCAATATCCTTTGATATCTTGTCCAGCCGTTTAACAAAATCCCGGTAACGGATATCCTGAATGACTTCACCCGGTTCTACCGGACCGCCCACAGCGGGTTCAAAATCAAAATTAAAGGCCTTTTTATCCAGTTTGGCCACATCGGTCAAACGAGCCCCGAGAGTATCCAGACGAATAATATGTGCCTGTAAATTGGCCAGAGTATTGGTCAGAGCATTAATATTTTCCTGGTTATGCTGTTTCAGGGCATCCAGTTCTTCCTGTTGCTGCTCCAGTTCTTCTTTATAGACACTGCCGATAATATTATTCAGCTTACTACGCACTGGATCAATAAATTCCGGCTTATTCAAATCGGCCAGAGTCGGCGGTTTGTCATTTGACATAGCACCAAGATAATAACTCAGTACAGGTATGCTCAGCAAAATAAGGGAAACAACAATAATAAACGAACGCGAGATATTAACATCCAGCGTTGCCCCGGTTTTTTTTCTTATTAGTATAATATTCATATAGTTTTACACCAGCTTACAGCCACACTCTTTTTTCTCACAGTCACATTTTTTACGTTTTTTACGTTTTTAAATGTTTCTATTATTAAAGTGCATTTTGGGGATTCTTTCCATGTTACAATCCCGTATTAGGTTCAATGGTTCCTTATTTTAAAAATTCCAGCCTTATGAAAAAAATTCTGCAACAACCTGACGCCAGCATTGACCGCCTGCTGCAACACAGCCGCTACCTGGATTACTTAACCCACCGCTTACTGACCTATTTACCCAAAGAGTTTGCAGAACAGGTTTCCGTGGTTGCTTTTAAAAATAAACAACAACTAAAACTGGCCTGTAACAGCCCTGCCTGGGCCAGCAAACTGCGTTTTTACACCCCCCAATTAAAGCGGGCTTTACAAAACGATCCTCAATTCAATCAGTTACAGAAAATAAACATTAAAGTAGCGTTTTCTAATATTAACACAAAAAACAAAAAAAATACGCTTATTTATTCACAAAATGCCGCAAATGTGATAGCGGATTCAGCAGAACATATTGAAGATGATGGGTTGAGGGAGACGTTGATGAGATTGTCGAGGCATGTGGGGGAGAAGAGCTGAAGAGCTAGTGTTAAGTGTTAAGTGTTAAGTGTTAAGTGTTAAGTGTTAAGTGTTAAGTGTTAAGTGTTAAGTGTTAAGAATAAGCTCTTTTTATCGCCCGTCAAGGTAAATTTCAAAATATTTTGCATTTACTTAAAGATAAATTCTTTTGCTCTGGCTCTTCCTTAACGCTTAGCACTTAACACTTAACCCTGCTCTTAAACCGCTACCACCGACTTCATATAAGAAATCGGCGCCTGGGCTTCGTCTTCAAAAATTACTTCTTCCCAGGCTGATTCGTCGGCCAGAAGTTCGCGTAAAATCCGGTTATTTAGAGCATGGCCGGCTTTATGGCCGCTGAAGGCGCCAATCAGGCTGCTGCCCAGCAGGTATAAGTCGCCAATGGCATCCAGAATTTTGTGTTTGACGAATTCGTCCTCGTAACGCAGGCCGTCTTCATTCAGAATACGGTATTCGTCCATTACAATGGCATTATTAAGACTGCCGCCCAGTGCCAGATTATTGGCTCTGAGCTGTTCAATCTGGTTCATAAAGCCAAAGGTTCTGGCGCGGCTGACTTCCCGGACAAAGGAGGTGGACGAAAAGTCCATCTCCGCACATTGGGAACGTCCGGATATGGCGGGATGTTCAAAGTCGATAATAAAGGAGACTTTAAAACCTTCATAAGGCTCAAAGCGCACCCATTTATCACCTTCTTCTATTACGACATTGCGTTTAATACGAATAAAGCGCTTGGCTGCTGACTGTTCTACAATACCCGCTGACTGGAGTAAAAAGACAAACGGGCCGGCACTGCCATCCATAATGGGTACCTCAGACGCGCTTAAATCGATATAGGCATTGTCGATCCCCATACCTGCCATCGCTGATAATAAATGCTCCACCGTAGAAATTCTTACACCATCTTTAACCAGGGTTGTGGATAAGGTTGTATCACCCACATATTCTGCCCGGGCCGGTATTTCCATAGGCGTTTCAAGATCCACACGCCGAAAGATAATCCCGGTATTCACAGGCGCAGGCCTGAGTGTCAGATAGACTTTTTCCCCTGAATGTAAACCAACTCCGGTCGCTTTAATGCTGTTTTTGAGCGTACGTTGTTTTATCATCTACAGAATTCCTGATTAATTATTATGGTATATAGTGGCCGATTGTAACATAAGTCCTACAAACTTACTATATTAGAGAAATAATGCGCTCTATTACTCTCAAAACAGAATAATTCACCCATATTTCCCGCAAGTTAGGCACAATTTACAACAATTCGTCCACTCCCAGTGACGGTGAAAAGGCATTCAATGCCTAGTCATTCTGGCGACGTAAAAAGGCCGGAATATCCAGGTATTTCAGATCTTCACTTTCACCACCTGGGTGATAATCCCCACCCGCTACCTTTTGTGGCTCAACCACAACATCTTCGTCCACAATAGCGGTTTTATCGATGGTAGGAATGGCCTCTGCCCGTTCCTGTTCAGGTTTAACCAGTTTAATTTCTGGTTTGTCAGCTTCTGCAGCACGGGCAGAACCAATTCCGGTGGCAACCACAGTCACCCGCATTTCACCGCTCATATCCGGATCAATTACCGTACCTACGACAACGGTGGCATTATCAGCAGCAAAGGATTTAATAGAGTTACCCACTTCCTCAAATTCACCAATAGACATATCCATACCGGCTGTAACATTAACCAGAATACCTTTGGCACCAGACAGATCCACATCTTCCAGCAACGGACTGGAAATTGCACGTTCAGCCGCATCGGTAGCACGGGCTTCGCCGGTTGCACTGCCACTGCCCATCATGGCCATACCCATTTCTGACATGACAGTACGCACATCAGCAAAATCCACATTAATCAGACCGGGACGGGTGATCAGTTCAGAAATCCCCTGAACCGCATTAAGTAATACATTATTGGCTTCTTTAAAAGCATCCAGTAAGGTAGTACCTTTGCCCAGAACCGCCTGCAGTTTTTCATTGGGGATAGTAATCAGAGAATCAACGTATTCACGCAACTCACCAATTCCGTCTTCTGCCTGTCCCATTCTGCGAGGACCTTCCCAGGGAAATGGTTTGGTAACAACGGCTACCGTCAGAATGCCCATATCTCTGGCAATTTCTGCCACAATCGGTGCTGCACCGGTTCCAGTACCACCGCCCATACCAGCGGTAATAAACAGCATATCCGTACCTTCAATCGCTTCCATAATACGCTCACGATCTTCAATCGCAGCTTCCCGACCGACAGTTGGATCGGCACCGGCACCCAGCCCCTTGGTAATATCATTACCAATCTGTAATACAGTACGGGCCGATGAGTTAGCCAGTGCCTGAGCATCGGTATTAGCACAGATAAAATCCACTCCATCCAGACTGCTATTGGCCATATGCTCAACGGCATTACCGCCGCCGCCACCGACACCCATCACTTTAATCACAGCACGGTCACTTGTTGTATCCATTAATTCAAACATTTCAGCTTACTCCTTCTTTTACATTTTGCAGCCAATGAAAAATGTAAAAACTTTTTAAAATTAAAAAAAATAATTATCTAAACACACACTTTAGACATCCCGGCCATCCTGGCTCACCTACTTTTCATCCTTGCTCCCCATAAGATTTAAATCCATATTTCCCGGTTTAAATTTTCCGGATTAAAAATTCCCCTGAAACCATTTTTTCATTCTGGCCAGAATGGCCGAAAATCCTTTGCTTTCAGAGAAGTCGAAGCTTTCATGCTCCTGATTCTGCTTGCCGAACAGGATCAGGCCCACGCCGGTTGCATAACGTGGATCCTTGACCATATCGGTCAGACCTTCTATCTCCATAGGCACTCCAATGCGTACCGGCATATGAAAAACTTCTTCTGCCAGTTCCACTGCCCCTTCCATTTTTGAACTTCCTCCGGTCAATACCACACCCGAGGCACAAAATTCTTCCAGACCACTGCGCTGTAATTCATTTTTAATCAGCGTAAACAGTTCTTCATATCTTGGCTCAACGACTTCCGCCAGTACCTGACGGGCCAACCTGCGCGGCGGGCGATCACCGACACTGGGCACTTCAATGGTTTCTTCCGGGTTAGTCAGCTGGCGCAGGGCACAGGCATGTTTGATCTTGATTTCTTCGGCATATTTGGTCGGTGTTCTCAGAGCCACAGCAATATCATTGGTTACCTGATCACCGGCAACAGGAAACACCCGGGTATGCTTAATGGCACCGTTCTGATAAATGGCCACATCAGTTGTACCGCCACCGATGTCCACCATGCAGACACCCAGTTCTTTTTCATCTTCTGTTAATACCGAATAGCTGGAAGCCAGTTGTTCCAGAATAATATCATCTACTTCCAGATCGCAGCGGTGAATGCATTTAACAATATTCTGCACCGCACTTTCAGCACCGGTTACCATGTGCACATCCACTTCCAGGCGTACTCCGGACATACCCACCGGTTCACGAATCCCTTCCTGATCATCAATTAAAAATTGCTGAGGCAGAACGTGCAGGATTTTCTGATCCGTTGGAATGGCCACCGCACGAGCCGCATCCATGACCCGCTCCAGATCATCAGTGGTCACTTCCTTATCACGAATGGCAACCATCCCATGGGAGTTAAGGCTGTTAATATGACTACCGGCCACCCCGACAAACACCGAATGTATTTCACAGCCCGCCATAAGCTCCGCTTCTTCAATCGCCCGTTTAATGGACTGCATAGTGGATTCAATATTAACCACTACCCCTTTTTTCATGCCCCGGGCGGCATGTTTACCCATGCCGATAATTTCAATATCACCATCACTGCCGACTTCAGCCACAATCGCTGATATCTTGGATGTACCAATATCCAGCCCGACAATTAAACGTTTATCATTTCGTTTGGTCATAATGCCCTGTTATTCCTGTTTTGTTTTAGATAGACCAGAAGCTGATTCCCTATCGGCTTCCAGCTGAGGTTTCCACTTAATGCTGAAACCATTGGAATAGCGTAAATCTGCATAAGCTATTCTATCGATATATTTTTTTAACGCCCCGTCTAAACTGCTTATAAAACGCTCCAGTCTGGGCAGCATCTGTTCTTTACCCAGCTTTACCCGGATACCATTACTTAACAGCAGCTGCCAGGTACGACGGGCGTTCATACCGCACTGACTGATGCTTAAGTTAATTTTCTGTAAATAGTCATTCATGACATAACAATGTTGCATAATCTGTTTGGCATTCTCATTGGTGCCTTTTAATAAGGCCATTTTGTTAAATTCCGCCTGTTGCCTGGCAGTTAATTTTGGCTTGAAGACCAGCCCTTCACTGCTTAACAAGGCATAAGGTTTATCTGCACCTTGTTTGCCTTTATTTAAAACCCTGTTTACAGACTGCCAGCGCACCACAGGTTTATGTTCCTTAATCGATATTAATAATTTATCCGGCCAGACCTTTCTGACCGAAACCGATTTAACCCAGGGCAGTTTTTGCATCAAACGAGTGCGAAACTGTTCAACGTTTAAACTAAAAAAGCCACCGTTTATCGCCCTGGCAGATACTTCCTGTAATTCTCTGCTGCTCTGGTTCTCTAGTTTATTGACCAGTTCAATTTTCCTGATGGGGAAATTACCCGGACTGTATAACCAGTTTATAAAAACACCGGCACCCGCTATCAGTCCAACCATCAGCAGAATCATTATGATCCTGAGTATTATCCGTCCTTTACTTAAAACAACATCGCTTGCGTCAGTCTCAGACATCATTTGTTAGTCATGTCTTGCAGAGGTTTGCAATATCCTGTAAATAAGTTCATCAAACTCAATTCCGTTTTGCCGGGCTGCCATAGGCACCAGAGAATGATCAGTCAGCCCGGGCACCGTATTAATTTCAATCAGCCAGGGCTGGCCCTGTTCATCACACATAAAATCCACCCGGCCCCAGCCGCTGGCACCGACACATTCAAAGGCCTGCAGCACCAGTGACTGATATTGTTCTTCCTGAACTTTATCCAGGCCGCAGGGACAGTGGTAAATCGTATCATCACTGAGATATTTGGCCTGATAATCATAAAATTCTCTGGGGGTTTCCAGACGTATTAAAGGCAATGCCTGTGAATGTAAAACAGCCCCTGTAAATTCCTGACCAACCACCCATTGTTCTACTAAAATTTCACTATCATATTGTGCTGCGGTACTTAGTGCCTGAGTCAGTTCAGCCATATTATCAGCCTTGTTCATACCAATGCTGGAACCTTCATGAGCCGGTTTAACCATGACCGGAAAACCCAGATTATTCGCAATGGCATTTAAACGACTTTGCATCTGTGTTTCATTTTCAGTGTCTATTTCAGCCGCCTTAATAAGCTCAAAAGCCGGTGTCGGCAGGCCGAAACCCGCCCATAGTAATTTTGTTCTTAGTTTATCCATACCAATGGCGGATGCCGGAACATTACAGCCGGTATAAGGGATCTGTAAGGCTTCCAGTATGCCCTGAATAATACCGTCTTCACCACCACGACCATGCAGAGCAATAAAGGCGGTATCAAATGCCGCATGTTTTATCTGCTCACAGATATTGCCACTTTCTGTCTGTTTAAAATGCACATCCAGTGCAAAGGCATCCACACCTTTGCGTAACAGGGCATTAAGTGCGGCCTGACCGCTTTTTAGCGAAACATCCCGCTCGGCAGAATCACCACCCATTAAAACCGCTACACGTCCAAACTGTTCACTTGTTACAGACTGGGTCATGACTGTTTTACCCACTCTTCACTCATTAGCTCACCCATAATACGCACTTCCGTTTCCAGTGTTATCTTATGTTTGTTATAAACCTGTTCCTGTACCAGCCTGATCAGGTTTTCAATATCCTGAGCCGTTGCCTGGCCGGTATTGATAATAAAGTTCGCATGTTTTTCTGATACCTGCGCTCCGCCTATACGTCTGCCTTTTAAACCACAGTCCTCTATCAGGCGGGCAGAGTAATCCCCCTGAGGATTCTTGAATACTGAGCCGGCATTCGCCTGTCGGGTAGGCTGGGTTTCAGCCCTTTTCTGCAATAAACTTTTAATCTGCTGTTTGCTTTGTTCCAGAGCCTGTGGGTTCTGCTCATAACGAAACTGCCCCCGCACAAACCATTCCATCTGCCCGCTGTTTTTCGGGGTGACCTTGCGGTAGGCAATTTCAAACTTATCCGGTGTTCTGTGATGAATAATACCGTTACGATCAATCGTATCGACACTGATCACCTGCCGCCAGGTTTCACCGCCAAAGGCTCCGGCATTCATAGCCAGTGCACCGCCAATGGTGCCCGGAATACCGGATAAAAATTCCGCACCGTTTAACCCCTTATTAGCCGCCTTACGGGAAAATACAGCACAGGACAAACCGGCTTCTGCACTGATAATGCAGTATTTATTGCTGCCCTCGCTGTTGCCTTTGTCTTCGCTGTAGCCTCTATCCCCGCTGTAGCACTGTATATCCATCTGATTCAAAACACCGTTAGTATTAATAACCAGACCTTTTAATCCGCCGTCTCTGATCAGTACATTACTGCCCAGGCCGATCCAGTAAACTGCTACCGGCTGGGGTACTAACTGCATCAGGTTTTGCAGATCTTCTACCGACTTTGGCTGATAGCAGCATTCAGCTTCACCACCCACACGCCAGGTAGTGTAACGAGACATAGGCTCATTTATAATTAACTGTCCCTGCAACTCACCATTATCTACAGCCGACAGTAATTGCTGCTGCAATGGCGTAGCTTCAATCAGCCGGGTATTATTCGCTTTTAAAGCGTTCATAAATACCTGCTCCTATTGCCCCGACATTACCCGCCCCCAGGGTTAGTAAAATATCACCGTCCTGTATAGTGGCCTGCAATACACTGTTTATCTCATCATGATCCTCTACAAAAATAGGATCCACCTTGCCCCGGTTACGGATAGAACGGCTTAAAGCCCTGGAATCAGCACCGGTTATACTATCTTCTCCGGCTGAATACACCTCCAGTAATATCAGTTGATCCACCTTGCTTAATGCATGTACAAAATCTTCAAAGAGATCCCGGGTACGACTGTAGCGATGGGGCTGAAACAATACCACCAGACGCTTGTCCGGCCACCCTTTTCTGATGGCCTCTATAGTGGCATTCACTTCTGTTGGGTGATGGCCATAATCATCAATCAGCATGGCTTTTTGACCATTAATATCCAGCTCACCATACATTTGAAAACGCCGACCAATGCCTGCAAATTTTTCCAGAGCCTGTGCAATTTTCTGTTTCTCTACACCCAGTTCATCGGCAATGGTAATCGCAGCCAGAGCATTCTGCACATTATGCAGACCGGGCATATTTAATGTGATCGATAACC
>JALTKC010000006.1 GCA_027076245.1 Gammaproteobacteria bacterium | reverse complement strand
GCTAAACGTGTTAACGATGCTTTTATCAGTACCCGAAAAAAACTGAATATCGCTGGCATGAATCAGGTTATGGGTGAAATGCTTCTGGAACAACGAAAGGCATTACCTGAAAGGAATCTCTACCTTAAACGAATCGATAAACGGGAACAATATATTGCCCGTTCTAACCTGCAGAGGATTCAATATCAGGAAGAACTAAAAAACCTTTCTGATACCGAGGCCTATATTGAGAAAATGGTGGCGGATCTGCCTGAGGATATGCGACCAGAGGTTGCAGAAGGCTTAAAGCCTTTGCTGGAAACCCGCAAAGCTTTATTAAAAAAGAGCATAGAGCTGGATCGAAATCTGCTAAAAGCTGTGGCTGATCTGGATTTTATTGAAAAAAAGCTTATTAAGGTTCTGGAGCAGTATCGACAACTACTGGATGAAAATCTGTTCTGGTTACGCAGTGCCCCTGTTTTTAATGCAGATAATATCAAAAACATACCGTCCCAGGTGCTGTATTATCTCTCACCCGAAAACTGGAATGTCTTTCTCAAAGATGTTGTCCATACGCTGCAATATACGCCCTATGCTTATTCTGTCATTTTGCTGTTTATTATTGTTCTGATTTTTCAAAAACGAAAGTTTAAACAGAAATTAGTTGAAGCAGGTGAACAAACCCGCCATATTTATTCAGATGGTCTTAGCCATACCTTTAAGGCACTGTTTTATACGGTGCTTATGGCTCTGCCTCTTTCATTGTTTATGTTTTTTGCGGGTTTGCAAATGGCCAGAATGGTCTATGTGAGTGACTTTACTCATGCCATTGCAGAAGGTTTGATGATGTCTGCAAAACCTTTGTTCTTTATGCAGTTCTTTCGCTATCTGTGTTCTAAACAGGGGGTTGCGGAAGTTCATTTTAAGTGGTCAAAAGAGCTGACCAATGGTTTGAATAAAGAAATACTCAGAGTCATATTTGTTATTGTCCCGGCTATTTTTCTGACCACGGCGCTGGGCTATAAGGGGGTCTCTGAAGTTAATGGCGGACTGGCCCGGCTGGCATTAATTGTGGTACTGGTGACTTATGGTCTTTTTTATTATCGTCTGCTAAAACCGAATACCGGTCTCTTTACTCTTATTGCCCGGAATTATCCTGAGGGGTTATATGCCCGCTATCAGAAACTGTGGTTTTTTCTGAGTCAGTTACTCATTATCGGCCTGATTGTTCTGACTCTGGTCGGCTATGTTTATACTGCAGGTCAACTTACGGTCAATATGGTACAGACATTGTATCTGATTTTCCTTACGGTATTAGCCCAGCAACTTGTATTGCGCTGGCTGATGCTGTCTCAGAGAAAATATGCCCTGCAAAGAGCAAAAGAAAAACGTCTTGAAGCCTTAAAAAAAGCCGATAAGGATGACACTGATGAGGGTGATATTTTACCTGACTTTGAAGAACCGGAAATTAATATTGCCTCTTTGAGTGAAGAGTCTAAAAAACTGCTGCATTTTATACTCTTTGTTGTCTTTGTTTTTGGACTTTACTGGATCTGGTCGGATGTTTTTCCTGCTTTAAATTTGTTTCAGAAAGTAGAGCTCTGGCAACATAAAGGTATGGTGGATGGCGTAAAAACAATGGTGCCGGTGACTCTGAGTCATGTTATCTGGGCATTGGTTATCGTTATAACCACCCTGATAGCCGGGAAGCGTCTGCCAGCTATTATTGAAATTTTAATGATACAGGCCAAAGTCAATTCCGGTAATCGGTATACCATTACTACACTGATTAACTATACCATTATTGGTATCGGTTTTTCTGTGGTGTTTAACATGCTGGGGGTGGACTGGGAACAGTTGCAATGGATGTTTGCAGCTTTAAGTGTGGGGATTGGCTTCGGTCTGCAGGAAATTGTGGCGAATTTTATCAGTGGTATTATTATTTTATTTGAACGTCCTATTCGGGTGGGTGATTATGTTTCCGTTGGTGATAATGAGGGCACTGTCAGTCGGATACGTATCCGTGCAACAACAATTCTAACGCGTGACCGTAAAGAATTGCTGGTGCCTAACAAGGAGTTCATTACCGGTCAATTATTAAACTGGTCATTATCTGATCCGGTTGCCCGCCTCAAAATTCCTGTGGGTGTAGCTTATGGCAGTGATATTCCACTGGCCAGAAAAATATTGCTTGAGACAGCCATAGAAAATGAGCGAGTGATGACTGATCCAGAGCCCAGAGTGCTATTTCTTAATTTTGGTGATAATACTCTGGATCTGGAATTGCGCTGTTTTATTGAAAATGTTGATTATCGTCTGGCGGTAACAAGTGAAATCAATGAGGTCATTAACAGGAAATTTAATGAGGCTGGAATTACCATTGCCTTTCCTCAGCGTGATGTACATCTGGACATTTCACAGCCTATTGATATTTGTTTACAGAATGAGAAATTATAATGCGAGCAATCATTTTTTTTCTGCTTCTGGTTATGAGCCATACAATTGTTTATGCCGATACCCTGATTATGAAAGACGGTTCAGTTCTTAAGGGGCAGGTAGAGTCACAGGAAGGGCGTTCCCTTTTTTTTAAGACCTCTTATGCGGGTACGATTAAAATCAAATGGGATCAGGTCAGTAAACTGGAAACAGAGCAGCCTGTTAAAATCATGCTGGTAACGGATGAGGTGATTGAATCCCGTTATATCAATAATATTGAAAACGGCATCAGTCAGATTAAAAAAGAAGGTGAAGAATGGAAAACCGCCTTTAAAACAGACAATGTTGCTTATATTAACCCTGATCCCTGGCGTCTGGGACAGGGTTTTAAAATCAGCGGACGGGCTAATTTTTCTCTTAAATCCCAGCATGGTAATACCATTAAGGATGAGCTGGATATGGACGGAATAATTGAATTTCGTAGTCTGTCAGAGCGCTATACCTTAAGCGGTAATCTGGAGAATGATACCAATAAAGACCGTACCACAGCGGATAACTGGGTATTCAGCGGAAAATACGACTATTTTGTTTCTAAAAAAAGATACTATGGTCTGCAGCTTAAATTTGAACGGGACAAGTTTACCGATCTGGATCTGCGGGTGACATTTGGCCCTCATATAGGACACCAGTTTTATGAAAGTAAAGCCTTAAATCTGGGTATGGATATTGGTCTGGTACAGGTCGATGAAAATAACATCCAGGCTAATGATAAAGAGTATCTGGCCATGAACTGGAATGTCAATTACGATCAGTTTGTCTGGGATGATATTGTCCAGCTTTATCATAAAGATAATGGCTTGTGGGACTGGGAAAAATCCAATAAAGTTGTTATTAACAGCTGGACCGGCTTTCGTATTCCTCTTAACTCCGGTGTTGTGGCCAGTGCTGAAGTAGAATGGGAATATGACAGTAAACCCAAAGACAATGTAAGCACGCTTGATACGACCTATCGGGTCAAACTGGGCTATCAATGGTAAGTCAGTTCCTGTCATTGAATAATAAACATTTTTTGTTTATATTTAAGGCAGTTACAAGTTGTTGTCACGGGACGGAGTCAGGCCATTAATTCCAGAATTCTATTATGCCACGAATGTGATTTGCTGATTGAAAATCAGGAAATCTGTGAAGCCTGTAAAGTCCAGTGTCCCCGTTGCGGACATATCCTTTATAAACAGAAGCATAATACCATCAGCCGCAGTCTGGCTTATACCTTAACGGCCTTAATCTGTTTTTATCCCGCCGTAACTCAGCCCATTATGCACCTTGAAATGTCGGGACTGTCCCAGCAGCAGAGCCTTATCAGCGGTTCACTGATTTTATTGCAGGAAAAGTATTATGTGGTCGCTATACTGACCTTTCTCAGCAGTTGTCTGGTTCCCTTATTTCGTTTATTACTGCTGTGTTATGTTACCTTGAGTATTACTCTGAACTTTTATAATAAAAGTCTGCTCTGGTCTTTCCGCCTCTATCATGAAATGGAAGAATGGGGCATGCTGGATGTGTATATGCTGGGGATCATAGTCTCTGTGGTTAAACTGCTGTCTATGGCAGACATTTATCCGGGATTTGGGTTATGGGCTTATGCGGCCCTGTTGTTGAGTACCATCCTGGCAACGACTGTGTTGAATCCTCATGAAGTATGGAATGCTTTACTGGATCGAAAAACGCGTGAGGAACCCTGTTAATGGCCAGCAAAATCATCACGCCGGCTCTTCCTGATAAAATAACAACCGGTAAGGAAGCTGGACTGGTATTATGTACGGAATGTCATAAGGTTCATCGTTATATTCCTGATATTGAGCAGGAGTGTAAATGCTGTGGTGCGGATCTGCATCAGAGAAAGCCCGACAGTATTAACCGTACCTGGGCTTTTTTAATTGCCTCTATGATTTTATACATTCCCGCCAATACCATGATGATTATGAATGTCATCTACTTTGGTGCGGATGAACCATCGACTATTATGGGCGGGGTCATATTATTATTGCAGATGGGCTCTCATGCGGTCGCTTTTGTGGTGTTTGTGGCCAGTGTACTGGTGCCCCTTTTTAAAATGATCGGTATTATGCTGATCCTGTTTTCACTTAAATATAAAGTGAATATGACGGATCGACAGCGTATTATGATGTTCCGGTTTATTGAATTTATTGGCCGCTGGTCTATGCTGGATATTTTTGTTATTTCTATACTGGCGGCACTGGTGCACATTACCGGAGTCGCAGAAATAACCGCCGGGCCGGCAGCTACCGCATTTGGTACGGTGGTGGTTCTGACTATGCTGGCGGCCAGCAGTTTTGATACCCGTTTGTTATGGGATTATAAAAGAAAGAATGATAACACTATCGAATTAAACCAGGAACCGGCTGTTGATAAAATCTCATGAATACTTTTAAAAATAAAAAAACCTATTCATTATGAGTGATAATGACCAAATAGATATAAACTCAGTACCTCTGGCCCGCCCCAAAGTTAATTCCAGGCGCAGTTTTTCACCGGTCTGGATCCTGCCGATTGTGGCACTGCTGATTGGACTGGGGTTAATTGTTGAAAGTTATCTTAGTGCCGGCATTATGATTACTTTAAAAGTGCGTACTGCCGAAGGCATTGAGGTAGGTAAAACTAAAGTATTCTATAAGGGTATCACCACCGGGGTTGTAAAAAGCTATGAGGTGGCAGACGATCTGCAGCATGTCATACTGCATATTGAAATGGATAAACGTACTGAACCCTATCTGAATGAAAAAGCCAAATTCTGGGTGGTAGAACCGCGTATTTCCCTGTCCGGTGTATCCGGTCTGGATACTATTTTAAAGGGGCGTTATATAGCCATTGACTCTGAAAAAACAGATGCTAACAAAAGTGAAAACAGTAAACGAGATTTTGTTGCTCTGGACAGGGCGCCGCCACCTTCTGGAAAAACACCGGGACTGCATATAAAACTGCGTCTGAACCGGCTGGCGTCTGTGGACAGAGGCACCGTCGTTTTTTATAAGCAGATCCCGGTGGGGGAAGTTATTAACTATACCCTGGAAGAAAATGACTCCGAAATACACGCCTGGGTCGTGATCCGTCCCGAATATGCTCACCTGGTTAAAGAAAATTCCCGTTTTTATAATGTCAGCGGTATCAACATCAAGGCTGGCTTAAGCGGGGTAGAGATTAAAACGGAATCCCTGGTTTCTCTACTGGTAGGAGGCATTGCTTTTACCACACCGCTGGAGGAAAAGCCGGCTCAGCCGGCTAAACACGGTACCCTGTTTTTATTATATGATGATTTTGAAACGGCCCGAGTGGGTATTCCAGTGGTATTGCGATTTAAAAATATTGATTCTCTGGCAGCCAATCAGACCAAAATTAAATATCAGGGGCAGGTCATCGGTCGTCTGGGTGAATTTGCTTATGACAAAAAAACCAATGAAAGTATCTGTATTGCAAAACTGTCCCCGCTTGTAGCCGATGTACTGACGGAAAATACCCAGTTCTGGATTGTTAAACCCAGTGTCAGTATTTTAAAAATCAGCGGCCTGGATGCTCTGCTGGAAGGTAATTATATTGAACTGCGGCCTTCAGGTATCGGCAAGAAAAATCGGGAGTTCAGGGTTTATGAATCGGTTCCGCCGTTGCCGGCCAGTGTGCCTGGTCTGCACTTCACTATTGAATCAGAGGAACTCGGGTCTATCAGTAAGGGCACCCCTCTGTATTATAAGAATATCAAGGTAGGTAATATTGAGTCTTTTAAACTATCAGGGGACAATGACAAGGTCAAATTGCAGGCCTATATTAAGCCGGAGTTTGCCCACCTGGTTACTCAATCCACCCGTTTTTACAATGTCAGTGGAGTTAATATTAAAGGCGGTCTGACGGGCATCAAAGTGACCACCGAATCCATTGCTTCGCTGCTTTCCGGCGGTATCGCGTTTTATACGCCCAGCTATAAAAAAAGCAATGTTAAAGCCAAAAACGGGGATGTATTTCCGCTCTATGACAGTTTTGATGATGCCAAAGCGGGTATCGAAGTATCATTGATTTTTGATGATACCACCGGACTGACTGCCGATGTTACCAAAGTTATTTATAAGGGCATCGTGCTGGGAGTAATTAAAAAAATCACCCCTAATACCGGTCAGGAAACGGCGACTGCCACGGTCATTATGGATCCCATTGCGGATTTTGGGCTGGTGGAAGATACCCAGTTCTGGATGGTTCGTCCTAAATTTGATATTACCGGTGTGGAAAACCTGGAAACCCTGCTGTCCGGTGATTATATTACTCTGAGACTGGGCAAGAGCAAAAAGAAAAAATACCGTTTTAAGGTCAGTATGACCAAACCGCCCCTGGATACCAGTTATCCCGGACTGCATTTAAAATTGAACAGCTCTGAGCTGGGTTCGATCAGTATTGGCGCCCCGGTGATGTACCACAGGATCAAGATTGGCAGTGTACAGGATTATGAACTGGCTGCAGATGGAAAAAGTATCAATATCCTGATCTATATTTATCCCCGGTATATGAATCTGGTTAGTAGTCATTCACGTTTTTATAATGCCAGCGGCTTTAAGGTAGATATGGGGTTGTCAGGTTTAAGTGTTCGTACCGAATCAGTTAAAAGTATTCTCAAGGGCGGCGTTGGTTTATATAATGATCCCCGCTATAAACCTGATAGCGGTAAACATAAAGTCCGTAATGGTACTGAATATAAGTTATTTGATGATTATGAGGCGGCACAAATCAATGCGTTTTATGTTACTGTGCAGTTCGACAAGGTAGAAGGCTTATCCTACGGCAGTAAGGTTGTCTATAATGATATTGAGGTAGGCAAGGTCAGATCCGTTAAACTGAGCCAGAAAGATGCTGAAAAAGTTGAAGTGACTCTGGAACTCAGTGAACAGATCAAACCCATACTGGGTAAAGATTCCAGGTTCTGGGTGGCCAGGGCTGAACTGGGGCTGGCTAAAATTAAAAATGTGGGCAATTTAATTACGGGAAATTTTCTGCGGCTTGAACCGGTCAGAGGGTCATTTAGCGATTACTTTATTGGTTATGAAGAAAAACCATTAAAAAAACAGTCTGCAGATGGTTTTAATATTCACTTAACCGCCAGTCGCCTGGGTTCAATAAAAGTGGGTGACGGGGTTTATTATCGCCAGATTAAAGTGGGTGAAGTGGTGGGCTATGAGCTGGCTGATACCTCAGATCAGATATTAATACACCTTACCATTCGTGAACGTTTCCGACCCTTACTGCGGGAAAACAGCCGTTTCTGGAATGCCAGCGGTATCTCTATGGATATCAATTTATTCGGCAGTTCTAAAATCAGAACAGAATCTATAGAATCTGTTCTTTCCGGCGGCATTGCTTTTGCCACTCCAGACAATGCCGCCATGGGCAAGGAACTATCGGAAGGCAGTTACTATATACTACATGATGAGCCTCAGCCCCAATGGCTGAAGTGGAATCCAATCATTCCTTTAAGCAGGGAAATACAGCAGAACTGATTTAGTCAGCTGCACTAACTGGGATTACTATGGATCTAAGCTGGATTTCTATTACCTTAGCAGAAACGGGCTGGCTGATACTGACCTTTGTATTCGGCTTTGCGGCCTATCGAATCGGTCTGCCACCCATGGTGGGTTTTTTATGTGTTGGGTTTGTGCTCAGGTTCTATGGGGTTGAAAGTACCGAAGCCATCAGAGAAATAGCGGATCTCGGTGTGACTATTATGCTGTTCACCATTGGCCTGAAGCTGAACCTGAAAAGCCTGCTGAGAGTGCAGATATGGGGGGTAGCCAGCTCCCATATGTTGATAACCATTGTTGTTTATACCGGTATTTTTATTATTCTGCAGCAATCCGGGGTCAGTGCCTTTCAGGGAATGTCATTGTGGAGCGGTGTATTAATTGCTTTTGCTTTAAGTTTTTCCAGTACCGTATTTGCGGTTAAGGTGCTGGAAGGTAAAAATGAAATGATGGCTTTATACGCCCAGATAGCCATCGGGATACTGATTGTACAGGATATTTTTGCGGTCATATTTCTGTCGGCATCGACCGGAAAACTGCCCAGTATCTGGGCGCTGGCACTGGTTGG
>JALTKC010000005.1 GCA_027076245.1 Gammaproteobacteria bacterium | reverse complement strand
GGGGTATTGCCTTCCAGTTGTTGACCATACAGAGAAAAAACCGGGAAAATCATAAACAGGCCCAGCATACGCAGAGAGTAAATGCTGGCCAGTGATAAAGAGGCCCGTTTTTCTGTAGGGTTTAGTTTATCAATTTCGTTTTGTGAGGATTTTCTGCTCATTTTTCGCTGTGCTTTTATCCGGAAAGACAGTATATTATCAGTTTTTGTTCAGGCTTGTTACTATATTTTATGGATACCATTAAAATTCAGGGGGCACGTACCCATAACCTTAAAAACATTGATTTAGAGCTGCCTCGCGATAAGCTCATTGTGATCACCGGCCTGTCCGGTTCCGGTAAATCATCCCTGGCTTTTGATACCATTTACGCTGAAGGCCAGCGCCGTTATGTGGAATCTCTGTCCAGTTATGCCCGGCAGTTTCTGTCCATGATGGAGAAGCCTGATATTGATCATATCGAAGGTTTGTCCCCCGCCATTTCCATTGAGCAAAAGTCTACCTCACACAATCCCCGCTCGACTGTAGGTACGGTCACAGAAATCTACGATTACCTGCGTTTATTATTTGCCCGTGCCGGGGAACCCCATTGCCCGGAACACCATACCACTCTAGATGCCCAGACCGTCAGCCAGATGGTGGATCGAACTCTGGCACTGCCTGAAGGCACAAAGCTTATGTTACTGGCACCCGTAGTGCAGGACCGTAAGGGTGAGCATCATGTATTATTTAATGAATTGCGGGCGCAGGGTTTTATCCGGGTACGGATTGATGGCGAACTTTATGAGCTGGATAATCCGCCGGAACTGGAGCTGCATAAAAAACACACCATTGAGGTGGTTGTGGATCGCTTTAAGGTACGGGAAGACTTAAAACAGCGTCTGGCCGACTCTTTTGAAACCGCTCTGGAACTGTCTAACGGCACGGCACGAATTGCTCTTATGGATGATGGCAAGGAAGCTGATATTTCTTTTTCTGCCCGCTTTGCCTGCCCGCAATGCGGCTACAGTCTGACGGAACTGGAACCAAGAATATTTTCTTTTAATAACCCCGCTGGTGCCTGCCCCAGCTGTGACGGTCTTGGAGTTAAACAGTTTTTTGATCCGCAAAAAGTCGTACACAACCCTGATGCACCTCTGACTTCCGGTGCAATCCGCGGCTGGGATCGGCGTAATGCCTATTATTTTCAAATGCTCAAGTCACTTGCAGAGCACTATGATTTTGACCTGGACACCCCATTTAATGAACTGCCGAAAAAAATACAGGACATGATCCTCTATGGTAATCAGGGTGAAGTCATTCATTTCGTTTATGTTAATGACAAGGGCCGAAAGACCACCCGCAACGCCCCCTTTGAAGGGGTGATCCATAATATGCAGCGCCGCTATCTGGAAACCGATTCCAATGTCGTGCGCGAAGAGCTGAGCAAATACCAGACTGTTCATGCCTGTCCCGACTGCCACGGCAGCCGGCTTAATATTGCGGCCCGTAATGTCTTTATAAAAAGCAAAAGCCTGCCCGAAGTCGTGGCCATGTCCATTGGTGATACTGCTGAGTTTTTTGAGAAATTAAAACTGCCAGGGAAACGGGGTGAAATAGCCAAAAAGATTGTGGTCGAAATTAAACAGCGGCTTAACTTTCTGGTCAATGTCGGCCTGGAATATCTTACTCTGGATCGCAGTGCCGAAACCCTTTCCGGCGGTGAGGCCCAGCGGATCCGTCTGGCCAGCCAGATTGGTGCCGGACTGGTGGGTGTTATGTATATCCTGGATGAACCGTCCATTGGCCTGCACCAGAGAGACAATCAGCGCCTTTTAAACACACTCAATTATTTAAGGGATCTGGGCAATACCGTAATTGTGGTGGAACATGATGAAGATGCCATTCGTGCGGCCGATTATATTGTTGATATTGGCCCCGGCGCCGGGGTTCATGGTGGTGAAATAGTTGCCCAGGGCTCTTTAAAACAGATACTTAAAAACAAAAAATCCATTACTGCACAATTTCTCAGTGGAACAGATACTATTGCCATACCTGAACAACGCACGCCTGTGGATAAAAAACGCCTGTTAAAAATTAAAGGGGCTTCGGGCAATAACTTAAAACAGGTTAAT
>JALTKC010000004.1 GCA_027076245.1 Gammaproteobacteria bacterium | reverse complement strand
GTAATATGGTTCCGGGATACCTGTTTTGTTAAGCATCGCACTGACCGGCGGGATTGGCAGCGGCAAAAGTGCTGTGTCCGATATTTTCAATCAGCTAGGTAAAGATCAGGGTTTAAAACTGATCGATTCAGATCAGATTGCCCGCAGTTTGTTAGAGGGCTCTATTAATCATTCCCCTTCTCCAGCCTTGTTAAAAATTAAAGAACTATTTGGTAATGAGCTGTTTGAACCTGATTCAGGTAAACTTAACCGGGCTGTGATGCGGGAAAAGGTGTTTGGTTCGCCGGAGTATAAACAGCAGCTTGAAGCACTCCTCCACCCCCTGGTTTATGAGTCTATTTTTAAACAATTAGAGACTTATCGCAAACAGAATAATATCCACATTGTTATTACCGCCATCCCCCTGTTCTTTGAAACGGCTTATCAAACTGAGCGAGCGCAATATTTTGATCGCATCCTTGTGGTTGATATCCCTGAACAGATGCAGATAGAGCGCAGTATAAACAGAGATCATTGCTCCAGAGAATTAATCCAGCAGATCATGGATAACCAGGTAGACCGCAATACCCGCCTGAAACTGGCTGATGATATTATTGATAACTCCGGAACACTGCAACAGTTAAAGCCCAGAGTTATCGAACTCTACCAGTTTTATCAAAAATTAGCGGGCATGAAATAAGCCCTTAACTGGCATCAAGTCACAGAAAAACACTTTGACTATAAGCTGCCAATAGTGAAACAGTTGCAAGCCTGTCTTAGATATTGGACAATAGGAGTTTATTAGTCATTGCTGTGTTTAACATCAGCGACAACTACTATAGCTATAACTATAGCAATAATACGCCTTCCAGACAGGAAATATTGAATAACGTGACAGATTCCACCATTTACGAGTTGCCTCTTAATGAACGGATCCGCACTTTCTTGCGTCTGGAGTTTCTGTTTCAGCAGGCTCGTTATTCCATGCGCGGCTATTCCGTCTGGGACAGTCGGGCGACCATCAGCCACATCCTTGATATATTAAGTATAATGAGCCGTATTGACCTGCGAATGGAGCTGGTTAAGGAACTGGAACGTCTGGCTTCGGCTTTGCTGGCCATTAGTGCCAGCCCCGGTGTTGACCCGGCCATACTGGAAGATACCTTAAAGAAAATTGAAAAATACCTCAATACACTCAGAAACCAGAAAAGCAGTGCCCACGATAAACTGACCAACAACGAATTACTTAAATTAATTCGACAGCGAGACACTATCCCCGGTGGCACCTGTGACTTTGACCTGCCGATTTATCATTTCTGGCTAAAACAACCTGCAGAACACCGCATTGAAATTCTGGAATCCTGGCTCATGAAACTGGACGATTACCGCCTGTCCATTAACCTGATCCTCAGTCTGTTAAGAGAAAGCAGCATTCAAAGTCCGGCAACCGCCCGCCAGGGTTTCTATCAGCAATCCCTGGATACCAGTATCCTGTTTCAGTTAATTCGGGTCCTGGTTCCGGCAGACGTGGATTATTATGCTGAAATCAGTGGCGGTAAACATCGTTTCAGTGTGCGATTTATGACCCCTGTTTATAATGAACGGCCGGTTCCCTGTACGGAAAATATTGATTTTCAGTTATCCTGTTGTGCATTGTGAAGAGCAGGTTAGAGGTTTCAGGGCTTAGGTTTTAGGTGGAAGGTATGAAAGAATTATTGGTAAAGTGTCCGACCTGTTCAAAGGTGCATGATTATTATCAGTCTAAACCCTGGAGTCCTTTTTGCTGTGAGCGTTGTAAATTGATTGATCTGGGGGCATGGGCCAGTGAGGAACATCGGATCAAAGGGGAGCCTGTGGATATTAAAAATCATGAAGATCTATCAGATGGGGATATTAATTTTCATTGACTCCTAAAATCTTTTAGTTTGTTTTAAACATAAATTCAGCCCGATATTCTTTTTGGGTTGATTTAAGACGTATGGTTGCCTGCCAGACAGTTGGTTCTGTTTTATCGGCATGGCTTTTGCCTTTTGCTTCAATTCTGGCTGTGGACACCCAGTGCTCCGGGACAATCAGCTTATCATTCCTGTCCGGGGAGAGTAAAACCGTTTGAATACCTGCATCACCCTGTTCCTGTAATAATACCGCAAGGGACTCTATACCTTCAAAATCAAAGCCGCTGGCTTTTACAGTCAGCAGGTACTCATGTTTTTCTGCATTTAAAGCGGTAATAGACAGGCTCAGACGCTGGAATTCACCATTAGTGACAATAGAAGCACTGCATACTGAAGTCATGGGATCACAGAGCGGGTTACTGCCCAGTTTTACGGTGTTATCCGAATTTTCATCCAGAAAGTCGGCAAAATCCTGAATAAAGGAAATGGCAATAAAAATGACCACGCTCAGTGCAAGCAGGCGGGCATATTTATTATTCAAAAGTTGTTGATTCATTTATTTTACCTGTTAGCTAAAGCACCGGATCCCGGCAACCCCCTGTGCCCCGTAAACCTGCGCCTGTGGTATATCATCAGTCTGTACACCACCCAGGGCATACACCGGCATAGCCGCCAGTTCAGTCAATTGTCTGAACTTTTCCCAGCCCAAAGGCGGTTGTTCGGGATGTGAGCGGGTTTTCTGTACCGGTGAAAGCGTAATAAAATCCAGCTTTAAGGCATTAGCTCGCTCGATTTCGTCCTGGTTATGACAGGAAGCTGAAACCCGCTTGTTCGGATACATATTTTTATACTGTGCTATAAATTCATCATTAAATAAGTGCCTGCTGGTTAAATGCAAACCTGCGGACTGCTGATGCAGATAGTGCGGTAAGCGCATGGATGAATTAAACAGGATCTGAACCTTATCCATTGCCTTTTCCATCACCTGTTTAATAATTTCTTCCAGTGCCTTACCAGAGAGGGATTTTAAGCGTATCTGTACCAGATGATGCTTATCCAGCAGGGTATTTATGGCAGAAACCGCCATTGTCTGCGTCTGTAAATCAGCACTGATAGCATAAACAGGAGGTAATTGCAGGGCATTTATAATAGCCGCATTGGCGGCTGGAAAAGCATAATGGCTGAGCTGATTAACAGACACCCACTGAACCGGTTGTCCTTCTGCTCCGGTGGATAAGCTATTGTCAGGATAATGATGACCAGCAAATTGTTCAATGATATGGGTGTCCAATAAGACTGTTTTGTCTTTATAGTGATGGCTTATTTTAATCAGATGCCTGCTGGAAATAACATCGATACCCAGTTCTTCCTGTATTTCCCGCTTTAAGGCCGCTTCAATGGTTTCTCCAGGCTCAACCTTGCCGCCGGGGAATTCCCATAATCCACCCTGATGCACATGTTCAGGGCGTTTTGAGATCAACACCTTATGGTCTTTTATGATAACCGCAACGCCCACATGAAGCTGTTTCTGATAAACATCTGTCATATTCTAATCTGGCGTTATCAGGTGCGGTACTCGGCATTAATTTTTACATAATCATAGGACAGATCGCAGGTCCAGACAGTGGTCTCGGCATTGCCGCGTTTTAAATCCACCCGAACGGTAATTTCATCCTGATCCATAACGGCCTGCCCGCGAGCTTCCGTATAATCTTCTGCCCGTCCACCATTGCGTACCAGACAGACATCATCAAGATAAATTTCCAGAGAATTAATGTCCAGTTTTTTAACACCTGAGCGACCTACAGCCGCCAGAATCCGTCCCCAGTTGGGATCACTGGCAAAAAAAGCGGTTTTAACCAATGGAGAATGGGCTATAGTATAGGCGACGGCATCACATTCCTGTGCATCTGCTGCACCCTGAACATGAATATTAATCAGTTTGGTAGCCCCTTCACCGTCCAGAACAATGGCTCTTGCCAGTTGTTCCATAACCTCGGTCACGGCATTTTGCAGCTGCTTATATTCCTGACTATCCTCGCCATCAATAAGCGCTATTTCAGCCTGCCCTGTGGCTGCCAGCATACAGGAGTCATTAGTTGAGGTATCACCATCCACTGTGATCCGGTTAAAGGAATGATCCGCTGCCTGTTTCAACAAGCTCTGCAGAACATCAGGAGCCACCGGGGCATCGGTTGCTACATAGGCCAGCATAGTGGCCATATCCGGCCGGATCATACCGGAACCTTTGGAGATGCCGGTAATGGTAATGGTTTTGCCCTGCAGCTCTATTTGCCTGGAGGCGCCTTTGGTGCAGGTATCGGTGGTTAAAATGCCCTGGGCGGCATCATTCCAGCCATCTTCTGACAAGACATCCAGTGCGGCGGGCAGAGCATTTAAAATTTTATCTGTGGGCAGGTTTTCTCCAATAACACCGGTTGAAAAAGGCAGTACAGATGATGGTTCAGTACCGGTCAGTTCTGCCAGCCGGGTACAGGTAGCCATAGCATCCTGCATGCCCTGTTCACCGGTACCGGCATTGGCATTACCGGTATTGGTTACAAAATAACGTGCTTTGCCGGTCTGCAAATGTGCTTTGCAGATATGGACAGGAGCGGCACAAAAGGCATTTTGGGTAAAGACACCGGCAACCGATGCATTGTCGGATAACTGCATAACAACCAGATCTTTTCGGCCCGGGACTTTAATGCCGGCACTAGTGGTGCCGAGTTTAAAACCGGGGACGGGGTGCATTTTGGGCAGGTTTATGGTGATGGACATGGGTGGTACCTTCTTACCCTAACCCTCTCCCGGTGGGAGAGGGAATAAATGAGGGGATATTAAGTGACTTTGCCGCAGCATTGTTTATACTTTTTACCGGAGCCACAGGGGCAGGGCTGGTTGCGACCGATTTTCTGGCCTTCACGGACAAAAGGCTGTGCCCTGGCCGGTTCTTCTTCAGCGGTTTCCTGAGTGGCTTCTTCGCCTTCCAGTGTATTTATTTCATCGTGCTGGAACTGCATTTCCGGCTGTTCGTGATGTTCAAATTCTGCGATATCCGGCTCTTCACGGATTTGAATAATGCTTAAGCGCACAATCACATCATGCTTGATTCGATCCAGCAGATCGGTAAACAGTTCAAAGGATTCCCGTTTGTATTCCTGCTTGGGATTTTTCTGGGCGTAGCCGCGCAGACCAATACCTTTACGCAGATAATCCATAGCCGCCAGATGTTCTTTCCAGAGGGTATCGAGCACTTCCAGCATAACGCCCTTTTCAACCCGACGCATCATATCCGAACCAATCAGCTCTTCTTTCTGGTTAAACTCATTCACCATTGCGTCCAGAATTTTCTCTCTTAATGGCTCTTCATGCAGATTATCGTCTTCAGCCAGCCATTGGGCAATGGGAAGTTCCAGAGCAAACTCGTTTTTCAGACCTTCTTCCAGGCCGGGAATATCCCATTGTTCTTCAATACTCTCCGGTGGTATATACTGATCAATAAACTGGTTTATGACATCCCTGCGTATTTCCACAATCAGATCAGAGACATCTTCTGTGGCCATTAATTCATTACGCTGCTCGTAAATCACCTTACGCTGGTCATTGGCAACATCATCGTATTCCAGCAATTGCTTACGAATATCAAAGTTATGGCCTTCTACCTTACGCTGGGCATTTTCAATGGAACGGCTGACCCATTTATGTTCAATAGCCTCACCTTTTTCCATACCCAGTTTACGCATTAAGCCGGCCATTTTGTCGGAGGCAAAAATACGCATCAGCGAGTCGTCCAGCGACAGATAGAAACGAGACGAACCCGCATCCCCCTGACGACCGGAACGACCTCTTAACTGATTATCAATACGACGTGATTCATGTCGCTCAGTACCGATAATATGCAGACCACCGCTGGCCAGTACCTGCTCATGGCGTTGCTGCCACTCTTCACGCAATTTGGCAATAGTCGCCTCATCGGGATTTTCCAGTTTGGCAATTTCTGCCTCAACATTACCGCCCAGTACAATATCGGTACCACGACCAGCCATATTGGTGGCAATGGTCACCGCTCCCGGCGCACCGGCCTGAGCAATAATATCCGCTTCACGGGCATGCTGCTTGGCATTGAGTACTTCATGCTTAATACCGGCCTTATTCAGAGCATTGGATAATAATTCAGAGACTTCAATAGAGGCGGTACCCACCAGAACCGGCTGACCCCGGGACTGACAATCCTTAATATCTTCAATAATGGCATCAAACTTTTCTTCCTGGGTCAGATAGACCAGATCGCCATGGTCAATACGCTGCATGGGTTTATTGGTTGGAATCACAATAACTTCCAGACCATAAATTTCATGGAATTCAAAGGCTTCGGTATCCGCCGTACCGGTCATACCGGACAGTTTATTATATAAGCGGAACAGATTCTGGAAGGTAATGGAGGCCAGAGTCTGGTTCTCAACCTGAATCGGCACCCCTTCCTTGGCTTCCACGGCCTGATGCAGACCGTCAGACCAGCGCCGGCCGGGCATGGTACGGCCAGTAAACTCATCGACAATCACCACTTCACCATTGCTGACAATATAATCGACGTTTTTGGTAAACAGACTATGTGCCCGCAGAGCGGCATTAACATGATGCATCAGCATAATATTTGCCGGGTCATACAGGCTTTCATTTTCGTTCAGCAGGCCTTCTTCCACCAGCAGTTCTTCAACTTTCTGATGACCGGCATTGGACAGTAATACCTGCTTGTCTTTTTCATTAACACTATAATCCCCCGGTGGTTCTTCCTGTTCGTCCAGTGATTCAACCACTTCCTGTTTTTGCAGTTTAGGGATCAGTTTATCGACACGTTTATAAATTTCAGAATTATCTTCAGCGGGACCAGAAATAATGAGTGGTGTTCTGGCTTCATCAATTAAAATGGAGTCCACTTCATCGACAATGGCAAAATTGAGTTTACGCTGCACTTTTTCTTCAATGGAAAAAGCCATATTATCGCGCAGATAATCAAAGCCGAATTCATTATTGGTGCCATAGGTAATATCACAGGCATAGGCCTCGCGTTTCTGTTCGTTATCCTGTCCAGACAGGATAACGCCTGTGGACATACCCAGAAAACTGTACAGTTTACCCATCCATTTGGAATCACGCTCTGCCAGGTAATCATTGACCGTGACCACATGCACACCGTCACCGCTTAAGGCATTAAGATAAACAGCCAGGGTGGCCATCAGAGTTTTACCTTCACCAGTACGCATTTCAGCAATTCGACCTTCATGCAGTACCATACCGCCGATAAGCTGCACATCAAAGTGCCGCATACCCATTACCCGACGACTGGCTTCACGCACTACAGCAAAAGCCTCCGGCAGTAGATCGTCAAGGGTTTTACCGTCTTTAAGCTGTTGACGAAATTCATCGGTTTTAGCCTGCAGTTGTTCATCACTGAGACTCTGTATTCCCTCTTCCAGAGCATTGATTTTATCAACGACTTTGGAATAACGTTTTATTTCCCGGTCATTGCGGCTACCGAAAAGTTTTCTGAATAATTTAGCGACCATAATTCTTTTTGTTTAAATGTTGTAGTATCAGACCTTAATTTTGTTTTTGACCTCAGATAAATGCTTTGGTGCCATTCTCTGAACTAAAAAAGCCTGAATATAAAATTTTTAGATCGGACAAGCATACCACAAACCGATAGCAATGAGTCATATATGGGGGTAATATTCTGTAAATAGAAGGGGATTTTTGATCTAACTCAGGCAATTTTTTTATCTGTTAAAAAAATTGCCTGAGTTAAAATCGTTAACGTTTTGCTGTTACTATATATTTGCGAGGATTCACCTGCCTGCCATTACGCAAAACCTCGTAGTGAACATGGGGCCCCGTAGAACGACCCGTTGACCCCATAGAGGCAATTACCTGTCCCTGTTTAACTATATCACCCACTTTAACTGACACGCTTTTATTATGCCCATAACGGGTAGAGATGCCGTATCCATGATCAATTTCGACCATTTTGCCATATCCGGGTTTCTTTTCTACTTTTGTGACAATACCATCGGCTGTTGCGATAACCGGCGCACCAAATTTAGATGCGACATCCATCCCCTTGTGCATTCTTTTTTTACCCGTAAACGGGCCTTTTCCAATACCATAACAAGAAGACAGACGCCCTGTGGTTACCGGTTTACCCGTTGGAGTAACTGCACTTTGAAAATGCTCTGAAATCAGGATTTTTTCCAGTATATCCAGCTGTTTACTGCGGTTATCAATATCCTTTGAAATCTTATCCAGCCGTTTAACAAAATCCCGGTAGCGGACTTCCTGAACCACCTCACCCGGCTCTACCGGACCACCTACAGCGGGTTCAAAATCAAAATTAAAGGCCTTTTTATCCAGTTTGGCCACATCGGTCAAACGAGTCCCAAGAGCATCCAGACGAATAATATGCGCCTGTAAATTGGCCAGAGTATTGGTCAGAGCATTAATATTTTCCTGATTATGCTGTTTCAGAGCATCCAGCTCTTCCTGTTGCTGCTGCAACTCTTCTTTATAGATACTACCGATAATATTATTGAGCTTGCTACGTACTGGATCAATAAATTCTGGTTTATTTAGATCGGCCAGAGTCGGTGGTTTGTCATTAGACATAGCACCAAGATAATAACTCAGTACAGGAATGCACAGTAAAATAAGGGAAACAACAATAA
>JALTKC010000003.1 GCA_027076245.1 Gammaproteobacteria bacterium | reverse complement strand
TACCGCTGTCTGGAACTGGCCAGACAGGAACCTCAGCCGGACTTAATTCTTCTGGATATTGAAATGCCGGGTATAAGTGGTTTTGAAGTCTGTAAACAGTTAAAAGCCGATGCTTTAACACAGGATATCCCGGTTATTTTTGTCACAGCCAGCGATCAGGAAGAGGATGAAGAAAAGGGGCTGCAGATTGGCGCTGTGGATTATATAACCAAGCCTATTCGGCCGCTTATTGTGGCCGCCAGAGTGGATACCCATATTACCCTGAAAATTCAGCGTGACTTATTAACCACAATGGCCACTCATGACCAGTTAACCGGGCTTTATAATCGTCATTTTCTTATGGAGAGTGCCGCTAAAAAAATAGCCTTTGCACAGCGTCATCATACGGGTGTCTGTCTGTTAATTCTGGATATCGACCACTTTAAAAAAATCAATGATGATTTTGGTCACCCCTTTGGTGATCGGGTATTGCGGGAAATTGGTGCTTTGCTGAAAAAGTTTTCACGTAAGGAGGATATTGTAACCCGTTTTGGCGGGGAAGAATTTGTTATTTTATTTGATGCCTGCAGACTTCAGGATGCCCTGGACAAGGCAGAAGAACTGCGCAAACAGATAGCACAACTAAAGCCGGAAGGTTATACCATCACCGCCAGTTTTGGGGTAACCGAGATGCAGTCAGAACAGGACACCCTGGAGCTGATGATTAAACGGGCTGATCAGGCTCTATACCAGGCCAAACAACTGGGTCGTAATCGGGTTATTTCCGGATAATGTCAGTAACCGGATAAAGCAAATAATGTAATTGGGTAAGTATGAAGATGGCGTTAAGGGGCAGCCACAATGTCCTTAATTTTCTCCCAGATATTTTCCATAATCATTTCCTGTGCCTGCTCTGTCGGATGCAGCCGATCAGCCTGCATTAACTCAGGATGAGGCGCAATATTATTCAGCATAAATGGCAGCAGTGTCACTCCGGTCTCCTGAGCCAGTTCGCTGTACAGGGCATTAAACCTCTGGGTGTATTTTTTACCGTAATTAGGCGGGATCCGAATGGCCATTAACAGTACCTGTGCCTGACTCTGCTGTCCCATCTGGATTAGTTTTTTCAGGTTGGAACGGATCAGCTTTAAAGGCAGCCCCCGTAAACCATCATTTGCCCCTAGTTCAATCAGCAGCCAGTCGGGCCGGTGTTTATCCAGAGCTGCAGGCAGGCGCATCAGGCCGTTACCTGTCGTATCGCCGCTGATACTGGCATTAACTATACGCAGATTAAGGTTTTTGCTATTAAAGCGCCGTTGTAATAAGCTGACCCAGTTTTTTTCCCGGTCCACGCCGTAACCGGCACTGAGACTGTCTCCGAGAATTAAAAATACCGGTTGACCGTTTTTGTTAGAGTTGTTTCCAGAGTCATTATCTGGCTGCTCTGCATGACTGTTAATGGCCATAAAAACTAAACTTATTGTTATTAAGACAGTCAGAAAGAAAAATGATTTATGAATGCGGTGTTTATTGGTATTCATTTAGTTTAATTTAAATAGTGTGAGACCGATCTTGCTTATTGTAAACAGCTTAACAAAAAAAGTAGCCACGCCCAATGGTGAACTGCTTATTCTGGATAACATTAATATGAATGTGGAAAAAGGCCAGAGTGTAGCTATTATTGGTGCTTCCGGTTCCGGCAAGTCCACTTTGTTATCCCTGCTGGCCGGTCTGGACAGCCCAACTTCCGGGAGTGTAATAGTTGACGGCCAGCGAGTCGATCAACTGAATGAGGAACAGCGGGCAAAACTCAGACAGGACAGGATTGGTTTTATCTTTCAGTCTTTTCACCTGATCCCGGCACTTAATGCCTTGGACAATGTAATGCTGCCCCTGGAGCTTCAAGGCCAGAAAAACGCCCGTCAAAAGGCGTTGCATTTACTGGACAGGGTCGGACTGACGGAACGCTATAGCCATAAACCCTCACAATTGTCCGGCGGTGAACAGCAAAGAGTTGCGATTGCACGGGCCTTTGCTTCTGAGCCGGATATTCTGTTTGCCGATGAACCCACCGGTAACCTGGATCAGAACAGCGGTGAGACCATTATTGATTTGCTGTTTGAACTGAATCGGGAACAGGCGGCCACATTAATAC
>JALTKC010000002.1 GCA_027076245.1 Gammaproteobacteria bacterium | reverse complement strand
CAGGTAGAAGAGAGTCCAGAGACTGTTGCGTTATTTTTTTATTCTGTTCAGTTTGCAGCTTCTGTTTATAGTCAGTCAGGCGGGTATTAATACTGATTTGCCGGTTATCCAGTTCCTGAGCTGTTTTATTCAATGCTTCCCGTTGCTCTGCCGTTAAACTGGCCTGGACAAATTCAGTTTCACTGGTAAAACCCTGTACTGGTAATTGCTGTTGAAATGCATTTTCCTCGGTTTTTAAGTCCTCAACTGCCCGTTTTATACGGGATTCTAATGAGCGAATACTGTTTTGCAAACTATTCAGTTCCTGCTCAGCCCGGTTCAGTACAGCACGTGCCATTTTTTCTGCCTGCTCTGCATCGGCCAGTGACTGTCTGAGCTTATTTTCTTCAGCATCTACATCCTTATCAGCAAACAGTTCCTGTCTTTCGGTTTTTAACTGTTCCAGCCTGATAGTTTCATCATTTAATGTCCGCCTGACAGACAGAGCCGTTTTATTCAGGGTCGATATAACACTCTCATGAGATTTAATACTGGCAGAAAATTCTGCCAGTTTCTGGTCTGACTCATTAAGGCTTTGCTGTTGCTGCTGCCAGGTTTCCAGACGATTCTGCAGCTGCTTTAATAATGCCTCAAAATCAACAATAGCCGCTTCGGCAAGCCCAAGGGGCAGGAGTTGCTGCAATAATTCAGCTTTTAAACGGTTAAATTCATCTTCCTGCTGCTGTCGGCTTTGTTCCAGCTTTTGCAGATTATCTTTACTGGCAGACAGTTTATGTTCAGCTTCCAGCATCTGCTTTTCTGCTTCTGATAATTTCTGCTGAGCGGTTTTTTCTTCCTGTGCCAGCTCATTTAACGTCTGTTCAAGCTGTTCCGCTCGGGCAATAATATCATCCAGCACGAGCAACTGTTTCTGAGTCTCATCCATAGCAGGCACATTACCCATGGCATAGGGATGATCCAGTGAGCCGCATAATGGACAGGGCTTATTATCTTCCAGCTTTTCCCGTTCTGCCTCCAGGCTGGCAATTTTTTTTAGCAGGCTTAATTCTTTTAGAAGGGCTTCTTTTTCTGCCCGATATTCCCTGAGAAGCCGCTCCTGTAAAGCGGTATTTAACTGCTGCTGTGTTTGCTCTGTTTGTTTCTGTATAACTTTTAATGCCTGTGTACAGGCCTCTGTTACCGTTTGCCTTTCCTGAACCCTCTGCTGATACTGTGACTGAGCTTTTTGTTCTGCTTTAATCTGCAAACTGAGATTAAGCTGTTCGTTTTCAATTACAGCAAGACTGTCCAGTTGGGCTTTAATACCGGCCAGGCCGCTGATCAACCACTGATCTTTGGCATGATCATTTAAATATGCCTCACATTGCCGGCGCTGCTGTATTGAAGTTTCAGACTCTTTTTCCAGGGACTGTATGGCTGCCTGCTCTGCTTCAATCTGCTGTTGATACTGCCGGTATTCACTGCTCAGTTTTTTGACAGAGTATTGTTTTTCTACAATAAACTGATCCAGAGAACGGACTTTTTTAAATATTTCAGCTGCCGACTGTAATTGTGTTCTGGCATCAGAGAGAACCTGCTCTGATTTTTGTGAGCTTTTTTTAGAGTCATGCAGATTCTGCTCCAGTTCAGGAAGTTTTTTCTGCTCATTTGTTAATTGCTGTTGATTATCCTGTTGCTGCTTTCTTAAAGCGGTGATCGTAGCATAAAGACCATCCAGATGACTGGCCCGAACAGCCAGCTGAAGTTTCTGGCGTTGCGGGATAAATGCCTCACGTTCTGTCTGTAATTGTTCAGCCTCTTTTTCCAGCTCTCTGATTTCCCTGTTGATGGACTCAAGCAACTGTAGCCAGGCAATGGCTTTCCGGGTCTGAGTCAATTGGCCAGACAGCGTATTTTGCTGCTGTAGTTGTGTGGTTAAGGTCTGTTCAATGGCCTGTTTCTGCTCTTCGCTTAACAGCGCTATACCGGCAATTTCTGCTCTGAGGATATTAAGCTGTTCACGCTCCTCTTTCATGCGCTCATGAGTCTGTATAGAAATTCGGCTGTAAATCTCAGTACCGGTGATCTGTTCCAGTATGCGGGATTTTTGTTCAATATCAGCCTTAAGAAAGGTATCAAAGCCGCCCTGTGCCAGCAGCATGGAACGGGTAAAACGTTCAAAATCCATACCGGTTTTTTCTTCAATCACCGTGGCTACCCGTCGCATCTGATTTTCTATAATACTGCCATTATTATCTGCGTCAGCAATTTCATGTCTGGCGTTCTGTAATGTGCCTTCAGGCTGCTTTTTGGCTCTGTGCTGACTCCAGTGACAAATAAAACGTCCCTCGGAGGATTCAAAACAGACCTCAGCAAAACACTCCCCGGTTTGCCGGGACATAATATCATTATTATTTTTGGTAATTTTACCCAGTCTCGGGGTCGCTCCGTACAGCGCCAGGCAAATAGCATCCAGTACTGTGGATTTACCCGCCCCAGTGGGTCCGGTCAGGGCAAAAATTCCATTAGCAAGGTAATTTGGTTCGGTAAAATCAATCTGCCATTCCCCCTGCAGTGAGTTCAGGTTTTTAAAACGCAATTGCAGGATTTTCATAAGGCGTTTGGATCCTCTTCGTGCAGAGAGTGAATAATCTCCTTATAGGACTGCATCAGCTCATCCTGACTGTCTTCAGGGATTTCGTGAGCCTGCAGACAGAATTTAAAAACATCGTATTCATCCATATCGTCCAGGGTTTCACCCTCACCGGGTTCAGGTACCACAACGCCCTTATATGGAGCCTCATTTTTTATTCGTAAGACTTCCAGCTTACTGTCTGCCAGCATGTCCTCAACCTGTGCCCATAAATCAGGCACTATATCTTTGCCGGTATAGATAATTTCCAGCCAGACGGATTCAGCCTGTTGTTTTAATGCTTCTATTTCAGAGTGAATATCATCCAGATTGCCACTCAGCTGTTTTAGCTGCTGAAAACGGGGAATATTTTTTTCCCTAATATCAACTGAACCTTTTTCAAAATCAGCAATAATAACCTGTTTGTCCTGTCCGGCTTCCCCAAAAGACATGGGCAGGGGTGAACCGCTGTAGCTAAAGTGATTATTATCACCCACACATTGAGGAATATGCAGATGCCCCAGGGCCAGATAGTCAATACATTCCGGAAACATATCCTGCCCAATATAAGCCAGGGAACCGACATACAGTTCTCTTACACCGTCCTCATGCAGAGTTTTACCCCCGGCAGCAAACAGATGACCCATGGCAACAATCGGTATTGTCCCGACACCCTGACTGTACAGTTCCTGTTGCTGTTGCTGAGCATAATCACAGACCTGCTCATAATGTGCCTTCAACCCTTCTACCAGCCTGATACCCTTTTCTTCCATACTTTCACCACTTTCAACGCTGCGGATATCCTTTTCTCTTAAATAAGGCACGGCACAGACAATTGCCAGCGGCTGATCAGCCTTATCCCTGAGCACAATTACTTCATCCCGCGGGTCTTCCATTGCTGAACCCACTACATAGACATTCAACACCCGTAACAATGCTGACGGGGCAGTTAAAAAGGATGGGGAGTCATGGTTACCGGCAATAATAACCACATGCTGACAATGGGTGGCAGAGACCTTGTGCAGAAAACGATAATACAGTTCCTGTGCATAATTGGGTGGAATACTGGTATCAAAAATATCACCAGCCACCAGCAGAATATCCACCTGCTCCTGCTCAATAGTATCTGTCAGCCAGTCCAGAAAACACCTGAACTCCTCATAACGCTTGCGGCCATACAGGGTACGTCCCAGATGCCAGTCTGATGTGTGTAAAATTTTCATGGTGTCAGTTTAGCACTGCAATACGTCATAAAATGACGCAATTCGTTGTTTTAGATTGCTCAGGTTATTTATTTCAGTTGCAGATCAATCATACCAGATATCATGGTGGTTTTAACTCATCCAGACCTGCGCAATGGCTAAAAACATAAACTATGTTTAATGTTCAGGTAATGCTGATGTAATGTTATGAGGCTTATACTTTTCATCAAGTTAGCCATTGATGTTAACAACCAGAAATGTTGATGGCCAACATCCTTAAAATTAAAGTATATGGAGTTTACAATGAAAAAACTGACAACTATCGCAAGCGTATTATTACTGGCCTCTACCACCCTTGTTTATGCAGGTAATGACCACAATCATTCCGCAATGGATAAAGGCGGTATGGCTATGAGCGGCATGTCCAGTGATATGCAAACCAGCATGAAAGCCATGAAGGCCGACATGAATAAAATCATGCAGGAAAAAGACCCTGCCAAACGCAAAGCCATGATGGCTGCTCATATGAAATCCATGCATGCCATGATGAATTCCATGAAAGGTGATAAAAAAGCCATGATGTCCAATGACCATATGGATCAAATGGCCAAATTTGATAAACGTTTATCTATGATGGAAGCTATGATGGAACAGGTCGTCGTCAACCAGGCGATTCTGACTAAACCTGACTCAGTATTCAAATGGGATGAAAATGCCGATGAATATCAGCTGCAGTAATAACCCTCTTTAACACAAATTTTAATACCATTATAAGCCCTGGTGTTATACGCACCAGGGCTTTTCTTATTCAATTAAAAGACAGGGAAAAAATCCGTTTTATGCTATTATCATATAAAGTTTGTTTATTTTTAAAGCGATTAAATGCCATTATCAGACATTCATCAAATACTCTTTCTGGATCTGGAACCATTAAATTCAGATCCACACAAAAGGAGTATCAGGGAAACCGGGATTGTTCTGGGTGATCTCCAATTTAAAAGTAATTCTGCAGAACATATAGCAAATAGCCTATCAACGTATCAGCCTGTCTATCTGTGCGGGCATAACCTCCGCGCCTTTGATTACCAATACCTGCTGAATTCTGCCCTGGCTCCTCTGGTCAAACAGCTGGAAATTATTGATACTCTGGAACTCTCTTTACTGTTTTTCTCCGAGAATACTCTGCACAAATTACCAAAAATCTATAAAGACAATGATCCCAATAAAACCAATGATCCATTACAGGATGCTTTGCTTACAAGAGGCCTGTTAAAGCAGATCATTGAACGCTTTTATCAGCTATCTCCCTCATTACAGCACATTTACTTTTCCCTGCTCTGTCAAACCCACCAGTTTAAGCCCTTTTTTAAATGGCTTAATCCGGATATTACACCATATAAAGATACCGTCTCTCTGTACAGAGCTGTTTTTGAAGCCCTGGGTGATATAATTCAGTCACCGGAAACTCTGCCGGCAATGGTTGCTGAACAGCCGGTTGAACTGGCTTATATTATCAGTGTGCTGCATGGTGAGATTGAAGAGATACGCTCTTTTCCTCCTAAAATTTATTTTGATTTTCCACATATCCAGGAAAAACTCAACGCTCTGACCTTTAATCCGGCCAATGAAGTTGCCAACCTTGAACAATCGGCCCTTAAATATTTTGGTTTTGACAGCTTCAGAAGTTTTCCAAAGTTCCAGGCTGCAAATGATTCGATTAAAGCACTGGATCAAGTCTCACAAAAAGACATTATTAAAGGGGCTTTACAGCAGGAAGATATTCTTGCTGTGTTGCCCACCGGCGGCGGCAAAACCTTTACCTTCTGGCTCCCTGCTATTATTAAAGCCAAACGCACCCGGGCTTTAACTGTAGTGATTTCTCCCCTTCAGGCTCTGATGAAGGATCATATTTTTAACTTTAACCATAAACTCGCCGGTCTGGCCTCCGCAGAGGCCTTAAGTGGTTATCTGACCATGCCGGAGCGGCGTCATATTATCCGGCGGGTAATTAACGGCAGTATTGATATTTTATATCTGGCCCCTGAATCTCTGCGCTCGAAAAATATTGAACGCATTCTGTCCTATCGTTATATTGAACGTATTGTCATTGATGAAGCACACTGCTTATCGACCTGGGGGAATGATTTCAGACACGATTATTTTTACATTGCCCAGTTTATTAATAAAATTCAGGATAAAAAATATTCAAACCGCATTCCCCTGTCCTGTTTTACTGCAACCGCCAATAAAAAAACCATAGAAGAAATTGAGCACTATTTTAAGTCACAACTGAATATTTCATTTGAACATTATATTGCCTCACCAAAACGAGACAACCTGAACTATTCAGCCCGTTGCTATGGCAATAAAAAAGAAAAAACCCAACAGCTGATCGCACAGATAAGAACCATTAAAGCACCCTGTCTGGTTTACAACCCTTCCAGCCGTAAACAATGTGAAATGCTGGCAGAGCAGCTTTCAACGGATTTAGGCCGCAATTTTTACGCTTTTCATGCCGGCATGAGCAGTGCATTAAAAAACCAGATACTCAATGATTTTATCAGCAATGATGCTAATGGTATTGTCGCCACTACCGCTTTTGGTATGGGGATAGATAAACCGGATATCCGCCATGTGATCCATTATGAGGTTTCTTCCAGTCTGGAAGACTATATGCAGGAATCCGGACGTGCGGGCAGAGATGGTCAGTCATCCCATTGCCATATTCTGTTTAATAATGAGGATTTTGACAAACTCTTTTTTTCTCTTATCCGTCAGAAACTCACTCATCCTGAAATTAAAAAAATCTTTCAGTCCATTCGTCGTTATAAAGGCCGTAAAGTGGGTGACGAAAGAAAGATCGTAGTTTCCATTAATGAACTGGCCGAAAGTGCCGGAATAAAAACCGATGATGAGCAGTCAGATTTTGATACCAGGGTAAAAACCGCATTACTGGAACTGGAACGGGCCGGTTATATTCGCAGGGGCTATAACGTACCGGAAGTCTGGGTGACCTCATTTGAATTCAAAACTATGGAGCAATTGCACGATACACTTCATAGCCATGGTTTATCTGATCAGAGTGAGGATGCCGGCAAGCGGGTTTTATATCAGTCTGTTGTTCTGCTGGCACAAGTGTTAATTAAACGCAGCACACAACGATTCTCAATAGCCATTGAAGAGCTGGCCGGGATCCTTAATCTTGATACCGATGAAGTCTATCATGTGCTGGATAAAATGCGTGATATGGAGCTGGTTTCACTTAAGGAAGATTTATTAATCAGCGAGCTTCGACCACAGAAATTACGTCAGTTAAGCGCTACCCTTTTCAATCTTAAAGAGCATCTGACTTCCATACTATACGAACTGTCTCATCAACGCTTTAAACTAAAAGAACTTAATTTTGCACTCAATAAGGCAGGGATCCGTATCCAGTGCGCCGATTATAGTTATTTTCTAAAATACTGGTTATTAAACCTGACTAAAAAAGGCCTGTTTGAATGTTACCGGGATAAAGTGGGCGATCACGCCTGGTATGCCAATGTCCATGATCAGGACTATCTGAATAACGCCATTCATCAGTTTACCCATATTGTTCAGGCCGTTGTGCAATATATTATCAATGAAGGCGAAGACGTTACTGAGGATAAAGATAAAAAAACACTGATTGCCTATGAAAAAATGGTACAGCACTGCAATCACCAACTGGGTAAAAAATTATCAGTCAATGAATACGATAAGGCTGTCCTTTTTTTACACAATATTCGTTTATTGCGCCTGGAAGGTGGACGGGTTCTGCATCATATGCAGATAGAAATCTATATTGATAATGCACTAAGCAGTAATAAACAGTATACCAAAGAAGATTATAAGCTGCGCATGGCACCGCTTTACCAGAGGAAACGCTCAGCGGTTCATATTATGGAACATTATGTTCAGCTGCTTAGTAGAAATCCGGGACTGGCCAGTAAATTTGCAACCGATTATTTTACCCAGGGCTTTAAACAATTTGTCAGTTTTTACAAGCTCAGCAAAAAACTCAGATTACCTATTTCCAAAGACCGTTACGAAAGAATTGTCCATGGTCTGACAGATGATCAAAAAGCCGTTGTCTTTGACGAAAAAACCTCGGCTATGTTGATACTGGCCGGGCCTGGAACCGGTAAAACCAAAGTACTGGTCAATAAAATTGCCCATATGATCATTAATGGCGATTATAAGCCGGAACATTTTCTGATGCTGACCTTTACCCGTTCTGCCGCCCATGAGTTTAAGCAAAGGCTGTTTGATTTACTCAGTGATCTTGCTTATGACATTGATATTTACACCTTTCATGGCTATGCCACTGAACTGGCTGGAACTGGCTTTGATAATAACCAGAAAGCCGAGGACAAATTTGCTGAACTGATCCCTCAGGTAACTCAGAAGCTGAAAAACAATGAGCTGTTTCTGCCCTTTAAAAATGCCGTTATTTTAGATGAGTTTCAGGACATTAATGAAGATGCCTTCGAATTTGTTTATGAACTATACCGGCAGTTTTCAGAGATGAAGGGTCAGGAGCGCGCCAGGGATGTGCGTATGATTGCCGTGGGTGACGATGATCAATGCATTATGGAAATGACCAATGGCGCAAGTATTAATTATATGAAACGCTTTGTTGAGCAATTTAAAAAAGAGGATGACAAGGCGGCAGAAGGAAACGTTAAAAGAAAGTGGTATAAACTGGGTTTAAATTTCCGTAGTAAAAGCAAAATTGTACAATGTAATAATCAATTTGCTTCAGAAATCAGAGAAAGAATTGACGAATATAAGGTTATCAGGCCTTATAGTAATCAGCCCGGTGAAGTATTTCTGCATTATTATCAGACCCCGGATTTTTTAACTGCTTTATTACCTTTTATCCAGAAAAGTGATCAGAAAACCATCGCCCTGCTCAGCCATGAAAATGAACAGGTTCTGGATATCTATTCCATATTAAAGGAAGATCCGACCCTGGATGTTTCCTACCTGTTAAAAAATGAAGGTTTTCATCTGTATATGATGGATGAAATCAGTGCTTTCAGTCATTTTCTTGAAACCAATCTGGATGAGAACGATAAAATAATCAGTCAAACCCTGTTTGATAATGCCAAAACTTATCTAATTGAGGAATACGCTGATTCCTCCAAACTCAACATTGCCTTAAAACATATCCATGATTTTGAAGAAAATCATGATTTACTTACCCTGTCTTTCTGGAACAATTACACTTGGGAAACCTTTGCCGGCAGTTTCAGCGACACACCCAGTAAAATAATCGTATCCACCATTCATCGTTCCAAGGGCAAGGAATTTGATGAAGTGCATGTGATCCTTCAACATGAACACCATCAGAATCATTCAGACTATTTTAAACGACTTTATTATGTGGCACTTTCCAGAGCAAAAACCTTACTGCATATACACTCTTATCCCAGGCAGTCTTTTAAAACTCTGGAAAGCCTGGATATCAGCGTAAAGGAAAATCCTGAGAAACATTTCCCACCACTAAAAAAACGGCTTTTAATCATGCAACTGGAAGATGCTTATCTGAGTTATTTATCAAGAAATACACACAGTCAGCACTATGTTTCAAACCACAAAATTATGGCAGGCGCGTCTGTTCGACTCCAGATGGATAATATTGGCAATGGCTATAGTATTGTGCATAACAATACCGTAATTGGCAGGACATCAAGAAAGTTTACAAAATTACTTAAACAGTCCATTTCCAGAGGTTATTCAATTAATGATTCTGAAATTGAATATGTGACAAAATGGTTCTGTAAAGAGACAGAGCGGTTTAATGACATTTTCCTGTGTCGGATCAGCCTTGTTAAAGGCCAAGGTTAGTGTATCAACATCTATCATGCTCTCAAGAACCTTTTCAGCATATTTTTGAGCTGAAGTCTTTACTAGCCAACAGCCACCATATAGAGACTGAATAATCAAGGACAAAACCTGTTATTTGCGCCCTTCTTCTTTTAGCTCATAAAGTAAAGAATCAGACACTTTATGCTTTCTGGCCTTTAAAATATTATGTATTGCTGACTTTGCCTTGAGTCTGTCATTTAAACGACCTGGAATTTTCATTTCTAAAAAGCTAATTGTTTAAATATGAGATATTGTAGCGCTTTGCCAGTTTTGAAAGACGCTTATCCAATGTCCATAACATGGCATCAGGTGTAATAAGTGCTGATGCAAGAAGAGATATATCTACAAAACCACAACCCATTCCATATATTTTATCACGTTCAATAAACCCTAAAACTTCATTAAAATTTGCCTGATTAGCCATTTTTAACAGCTTAATATCATTTAAAGTCCGGGTTCGTGGCGCAGGGGAAGTACCACAGGCCAGTTCACCAATAATCATTGGGTGCGAAAGAACATTATCCTGATTAAGCAGTTCTCTCAGTTTCATGTTGGAATTTTTAAAATGATCAACCCAAACGGATGTATCAACAAGCACATTCATCAGGATGCATTTTCTCGACGCCTGGGTACATCCTGCATATCAGGTGCAGTTCCGCCAAGATCAGCAAGACGTTTTGCTGCCTGTACTCTGACAAATGTTTTGATAGCTTCTCGAAAAAGATCAGATTTATCCATTTCAGGATCGGCCATTTCCAGTGCCTGTTTATAAAGTTCGTCGTCTATCGTAACTGTAGTTCGCATACCATAAACCCACATAAATTTTGATACCATATTGAATCAAAAAAAACATCTCGTCAATTTTTATATTTCACGAACGATACAGTACCGTCATAAATACCGTCAATAGGCTGTTATTAAATGAAACAAGGTGGTATACAAAGAAACGCTGAATATCGCCAAAAGCCTTATAGTACAAGGCTTGTGGGACAGTTTGATACGTTTTGAAATGATTGTCTGGTGGAGATGGCGGGAGTCGAACCCGCGTCCAGAAACCTTCTGCCATCGGTTTTTTACATGCTTAGCACTACCGGTAGTTTTAATGAGTTTTTGCCGGGTAGCCAGAGCAAATCCTCACGAGTCCGTTTAAAGTTTAACCCGCTAAACTCGGACTGAATAACGGGCGAAAGCTGTGTAAAGTGACTTCTGAGTTACCCCCACAGATAAAGGTAGTCAGAAGCTGGCCGGTTTTTAGGCAGCCAGAGCGTAATTATCGTCGTTTGCAATTACTTTAAGTTTCCAGTCTGTTTTACGAGAGTACTGAAATTTCTCGGCATGAACTTCAGGGTTCCAATCTCTGTCGAAGCCGTTTCATCCCCTTAATTAATAGTATAAGGGCGAAGAGGTCAGTTTTCAATTGGCCCGTACAGTTTAATCTGTATAAAACAGTTAAACAGTGAAAAAAGTAGTCACCATTAGGGGAATTACTAATTGTTTATATTAATACTTAGCAATATACTTAAATCAACACATAGACAGACAGCTTGAATATTAGAAAGTTCACCTTATTTCAAGCTATATAAGGCAAACAATAGATAACAACAAACAGAAAAATATGTCTGTTAAAAAATTTGAAATATTGGAGAGTATAAAATGAAAAAAATAATAATTGCAGCCGCTATTGTTGGAGCTGTTACGATTTCCGCCTCAGCTTCTGCCTGGTGGGGTGGTCCATGGAGTGATGACAGTGACAGTAATACCAACTGGAACGGTAATGCTTATAACAACTTTAATAATGATGCTTATGGTAATGCTTATGGCAACGGCTGGGGCGATGGTTCTGCTGATGCCGATATGGATGGTGATGTAGAAATAACCATTAAAGCCCGTGGCCGTGGTAATACCCGCGGTTCTCTGGAAGGCAGCGGTTACGGTAATGGTTATAATAACCTGGACAACCGCTACCAAGGTTATGGTGATCAGCGTTATATCAACAATGATTATCCTCCCTATGGTTACGGCTATGCACCTTATGCAGCCCCTGCACCACGTCCAGCAGTGGCGCCTGCAGCAGCACCCGCCAAACAGGATGCAGCCAAAAAATAACGGATACTGGCTGGTTGACCAGCCGGTTAAGTTACAGGCTAAAGCGATACAAAGCCCGTCTTTCTTCTGAGAGACGGGCTTTTTTGTCTGCAGATATGGATATGCGTTCTAAAATTCAGGATAATAAGCCGAAATTTTGATTTAAAGACAGGACATTGAATGGATTTACATAATCACCCAGATTTACATCCGGAACTGGGGCCGGAAGTTTATGTAGTGGATGCCACCGAGCAGAATTTTGAGCATACCGTTATTAAGGAGTCACATAAACGGCTGGTTTTAGTGGATATCAGTGCTGACTGGTGCGGACCCTGCCGGGTTTTAATGCCCATTATGGATAAATTATCCAAAGCCTATGGCGGTGAGTTTTTACTGGCCAAGGTGGATGCGGATGAAAATATGCGTATTGCCGGGCGTTATAAAGTACGTGGCTTTCCTACTGTAATTGCTTTTGTTAATGGTGAGGAAGTGGATCGCTTTCATAGTGCTCAGCGGGAGCCGTTTGTGGAAGAATTTATTGAGCGGCATCTGTTTTAATAACTGCTCTAATATTAGCTCTGAGCAAAATATTCATTCAGATATTCCTCAAAACTCTGTGTATCAGACGCTTCTATCTGCTGCTGTTTTTTAATGGATTTTTCTGTTTCAGCAATATAAAACTGTTCCTGTTCCGGGCTGAGTTTAATATTTTTATAATAATGAAAATGCTGGCGGGACATACGTTCGGCAAAACGGTGGAAGCTCTCATGATCCTGGCGCATATCATCCAGCATCCGGGCTGAAGGCGTCAGTTCCGGATCCTGAACTGCCTGAGTCTGCCTGTTTAGACTAGCGGTATAGGGCTTTTGGGGATCATCGCCATCCAGTAATTCACACACACCAGCCATTTCCTGCATAATTTCCATAGCCCAGTCTTTTAAACGGTATTGTTTTTGCTGGCAAGACAGTTTAAGGCCGGGCATCCGTCCCCTGTGTGCCGTGATCATTTCATTGTGATCAATTTCAGCCTGTTCAGGCAGTTCTATAATTGGGCTGTCCTGTAATAAACAGAATAATAAAAAGGCTTCAAGAAAATACAGCTGATCCTCATTGACGCCCAGTGGATCGTAGGCATTGACATCCAGGGAACGCAATTCAACATATTTTACACCGCGTTTACGCAGGGCAATGGTGGGTTTTTCATTACCCTGCAGGAGTTGTTTGGGGCGTATAGTGGAATAATATTCATTTTCAATTTGCAGGATATTATAGTTTAACTGCTGATACTGGCCACCCACCAGAAAACCAAACTTTTTATAACCTTCATAGGGTGTGTTTATGGCCCAGGTCAGGCTGGCAATATAAGAGTTAATGTCTTTATAGCAGGCCTTGATACCGGTCTCATTTTCCTTATTATTCTGATAGCCAATATCCCCCATACGCAGGGAGGTGGCATAAGGCTCGTAATAGGTACTCTTATCAAATTCTGCTAATGTCGTGGAACCGCCCAGTAAAAAAGATTTACACACGGCCGGTGAAGCACCGAACAGATAAGGCACCAGCCAGCCCATACGCTGACTGTTACGGATCAGGTCAAAATAGCGGGTATTAATATAATCCTGCAAGGGTTGCTTGTCGCCTTCTATTTCCTGTAATACAGGCCAGAAGGATTCGGCCAGGGAAAAATTAAAATGCACCCCGGCAATCACCTGCATTACCCGGCCATAGCGATGCCCCAACCCCCGTCGGTAAACGGTTTTCATGGTACCGGCATTGGAACTGCCATAACGGGCCAGGGGGATACTGGACTCACCGGCCACTACACAGGGCATACTGGTAGCCCAGAGTATTTCATTGTCCAGGTTCTGATAAACAAACTTCTGGGTATTTTGAAGAAAATTCAGAGCATCTTTAATATTTTCAAAAGGCGGAGTAATAAACTCCGTCAGGGCTTCAGAATAATCCGTAGTGATATAGGGATGGGTTAATGGCGAGCCCAGTGCCGCAGGATGAGATAATAAAGACAGCGTACCCGTTTGACTGACTCGCAGGCTTTCTTTTTCCAGACCGATTTTATTGTCGGTAAACAAAGGAGAAGCGGATAATGCGTTTAAGGCATTCAGTCGTCGGGTAAATTCCTGATACGGCATTTATGAGTCCTGCTCTGGCGTCTGGATAGAGTATAAACCACTGGACACATAAGACTGGTACAGATGCCGCAGCAAAACCATAATAACGGCTGAAACCGGCAGTGCAATCAGCACCCCCACAAAACCGAATAACTGACCGCCCACCATAATGGCAAAGATAACGGCCACCGGATGCAAACCAATTTTGTCCCCCACCAGTAACGGCGTTAACAACAGACTTTCAATTAACTGGCCAATACCAAACACAATGGCAATAGGCATTAACAGGCTCAGATCCTGAAACTGGATCAATGCGGCAATAATAGCCGCCAGAACGCCGACAATAAAACCCAGATAAGGCACAAAGCTGACCAGACCAGCCAGCAGCCCTACCAGCAGGGCAAACTCCAGTCCGGCTATCCATAATCCTATGGAATAAATAAAGCCCAGACAGGCCATAACCAGCAGCTGACCGCGTAAAAAAGCTGCCAGTACTTCATCTGATTCCCTGGCCAGACGAGCTATCAGAGGCTCTACATGACGAGGCAGCAGGTGATCGATTTTTTCCACCAGAATGTCCCAGTCACGCATAAAGTAAAAGGCAATAACAGGAATTAAAACCATATTGGACAGCCAGGCAATAATAAGCATACTGGACTGGGAAATAGAATTAACCACCTGCCCAGCCAGTCCACCAATACTTTGCCAGTTTTCCCGCAGAGCAATTTTAAAGCCTGAAAAATCCAGTCCGCCGTCAGCGGGATCGGTATGGGTTAAATTCAAAATATAGGGCATGACTTTTTGCTGAATAAAATCAATAAAATCTGGCAGCTTGCGATACAGTGCCATAATCTGGCTTTCAATCAGCGGCACCAGCAGCACCAGTACCAGCAGTAAAACGGAAGTAAAGACGACAAAAACTATGGTCACAGAAAGCGTTCGGGACAGTTTTCTGGCTTCCAGCCTATCCACCAGAGGATCCCCCAGATAACCGACCAGAGCCGCAACCAGAAAGGGGGTTAATATGGGCGATAACAGATAAAACAGCCAGCCGATTAACAGCACTATGGACAATAACATCCACTTTTGTGATTCGCTCATCACTTTATCCTTAAACAGTCCTTAAGTTGAACCCTGCTTTGTCTTAACGTACCAACCAGTATTCCAGATCAGGGATCAATGTACGGGATGATCGTTTCGGCGTACTATTGTTTTGCCCCTGAGTATTCTGTCCCTGTGGTTTACCCGTGGCAGAAGAGGTACCTGCATCAAGAGATTTAAGGGCTTTTTCCCTTTCAGAGAGATCTGTACCTGGCTCATGGCCTTTTTCCCGCTCATGGCCTTTTTCCCGCTCATGGCTGTTATCCAGAATAACTGGTTTAAACTCCCTTGTGTCATTAAGGTTTGCATCCAGAGCATTATTACTGCTGCGCTCAACACTATTGAGCATATCACCCAGTCGGATTTCCTGTATTAATGCGTTTTTGTCACCCCGGTAGGTAATTTTATAAACCACTCTGTCCTGCTGTGTCATCATCAGCCCCAGGGCCTTAACACTGGCCAGATTACGCAGGTAATCATCCAGTTCCTGAAATTCCTGAAAGTTGCTGACATTATTGATCTGTACCAGCACATCATTGGCACTGCCGGTATCACTGCTGACCTGTGCAAACTGTCGGGCCAGCCGATCCGCCAGTTCGTCAATACCGGCTGACAGCAAATGTGTCTGATCCTTGTCCTGTAATTGCCAGCTTTGCACCTGCCCCAGCATTAACAGGCTCCATTGACTGTTCCAGATACCTTTTTTATTCTGCTCCAGGCGGACAGTTAAAACCGCCTGAGACTGGTAACGCCTCGAAGCCAGTAAAATGGCATCATTAAAATTACCCCAGATATCCGTGGCGGAAATATTATTCTGATCCTCAAGATCCAGAAATGGGAAGGTCAGCGGGATAGCCCGCTCATCAGACTTCTTTTTTAAGGCCTGGTAAATCTGCGGTTGTTCATACTCACTTTGCAAAGCCCGCTGACCGCCTGTATCCATGGCCAGCCACACCAGGGTATTGGGACGCACCCTGCCCCAGATCGGCAACTGGGCCTGTTTAAGCATACTGTCAATCATACCGGGATTAAAACGAACCCAGAACCATTTCTCTTTTTTCGATTCTTTTTGTTGATCATTTTGTGCAGAATGGTTGTTTGCATCACTGTCCGTCGCTTCAGGAGCCTTAAAGTCATAACGAAACTGGGAAATGGCATCCTGGGCTTTAGCCAGCATGGCAGGATAAGCCGTTGCAGCACTGATATCTGAATGTCCGGTGACTTTTATCAGCACATGGGTAAAGGCTTCTTCAATAAGCTGTTTTTCCGCTTTATTTTCGCTAACCTTAATGGTGGCTTCATACAGCCTGGCAGTACTGCCGGCAAACACCTGTCCGCAGAGCAGCAGATTAAAGAAAATCAGTCCGGCCAGCCACATCATACGACTGTGTTGTTTGCCCTGTAATAATACGTTTAATTTCATATTTTCTATCCAGATTACCTGACCCGATAGGGTACCAAAAAATGCCTGCTGAGTATATCCATCTGGATTCCATAACTGTGTTTGCAGTATAATGCCTGTTTTAATTTACACTAGCCAGGAGTACCAGGTGAGTAAACAATCGCTCAGTTATCGTGATGCCGGGGTTGATATTGATGCAGGCAATTCTCTAATCGAACGCATCAAGCCGTTCACCAAAGCCACGCATCGGCCCGGCGTATTAGGCGGACTGGGCGGTTTTGGCGCCCTGTTTGAACTGCCTCTGGACCGCTATAAAAACCCGGTACTGGTTTCCGGTACTGACGGCGTAGGTACCAAGCTGAAACTGGCGCTTAATATTGGCAAACATGATACGATTGGTATTGATCTGGTAGCCATGTGTGTCAATGATCTGATTGTTGCCGGTGCCGAGCCATTGTTCTTTCTGGACTATTATGCCACTGGTCATCTGGATCTGGATACCGCCACTGATGTCATTAAAGGGGTCAGCGAAGGCTGTCGTCTGGCCGGTTGTGCGCTTACCGGCGGTGAAACAGCAGAAATGCCCGGCATGTATGAAGGTGATGATTATGACCTGGCCGGCTTCAGCGTTGGAATTGTGGAAAAAGAACAGATCATTGACGGCTCTAAAGTCCGCCAGGGTGATGTCCTGCTGGGTCTGGCTTCCAGCGGCCCCCATTCCAATGGCTACTCCCTGATCCGTAAAGTGATAGAAGTGTCCGGGGCTGATTTAAGCAGTCCATTTGATGGTGACATCCTGGGCAATCGTTTACTGGAACCTACCCGGATTTATGTTAAATCCCTGCTGGCTCTGGCTCAGCAGGTGGATATTCATTCCCTCTCCCATATTACCGGCGGCGGTCTGCTGGAGAATCTGCCCCGGGTCATGCCAGCCAATACCCAGGCCGTTATCCAGTCAGACAGCTGGCAGCGGCCCGAAGTCTTTAACTGGTTACAGGAACAGGGCAATATTGAAGCCACTGAAATGTACCGTACCTTTAACTGTGGTATTGGCATGGTTGTGGTAGTAGCACCTGAACAGCAGCAACAGGCCATTGAACTGCTTGAGCAACAGGGTGAAACCGTATTTACCCTGGGTACCATTGTAGCCAGTGATAATGAAGAACCCACTGTCAGTATTGTTTAATGACAGACAATAACAACAGCCCTGCACCGGCTCTGCCGATTGTTGTCCTGCTATCCGGCAGCGGCAGTAACCTTCAGGCCATTATTGACCGTATAACCGAAGGTCAGCTTAATGCCCGTATTATGGCGGTGATCAGTAATAAGGCCGATGCCTTTGGGCTGCAGCGGGCACAACAGGCCGGTATTCCTACAGAAGTGATTGAGCATCAGCAGTTTGACAGCCGGGAAAGCTTCGATACCCAGTTAATTAAAACCATTGATAAATACCAGCCAGAGCTAATTGTGCTGGCCGGTTTTATGCGTATTCTGACCGATGAGTTTGTTAATCATTATTGCGGTAAAATGATTAATATCCACCCTTCATTATTGCCTAAATACCGGGGTCTGCATACCCACCGCAGAGCACTGGAAGCCGGTGATAATGAGCATGGTTTAAGCATTCACTTTGTCAGTTCTGAACTGGACGGCGGCCCGGTTATTTTGCAGAAAACCGTACCGGTAATGGCCGGTGATACGGAACAGGTGCTGGCACAGCGGGTACTGGCAGAGGAACATAAGGCTTACCCGCAGGTCATTCAATGGATTGCAGAAAAACGGCTGCAATTATCCGGAAACCAGGTATTATTAGACGGCAAACCGGTATGAATAAAATGTTATTGTCTAAAATATCTCTATTGTTGTTATTATTCTTTGGCATCACCTCAGGTTCCTTAAGAGCTGATGCGGCACATTCACATCCAGATACGACTCTGAGGCCTTTTGTGGCGACCTATATGGTGACCGCTATGGGCCTGGAAGGCATTAATGTCACCAACTCCCTCAGCTTAAGTAGCAAAGATAATGCTAAGGAAGATGACAGCGAGGTGTTTTATCATTTTAAATCCTATTCCATGCCCGTTGGTCTGCTGGCTTTTAAAAAAGATGAGACCCGCAATGAACAAAGCGAAGGCCTGATTCGGGATAATAAAATTTACCCTCTGAAATACAGTTTTTTACAGATACGAAAAAATACTACCCGCCGCAATGTTGAACTGCTGTTTGACTGGGATAAAAAAGAAGTCACCAATCATCACAAGCATAAAAACAGTAAATGGGTCATGGATATACCGGACAGCACCGTTGACAAGCTCTCTTATCAGCTGGCCATGATGCTCTTTCTGCAAAATAATGAAACCCGACAGGATAAAGAATTTCGGTTGAATATCGCCGATGGCGGGCGCATCAAGGAGTATGATTTTAAAATTCTGGGGGAAGAAAGAGTCTATACTTCACTGGGCAGTTACAAGACTCTGAAAATCTATCATCACCGTTACAGGAAGGACAAAAATATTACTCTGTGGTGTGCTCCTGAGCTGAATTACCTGCCGGTTAAAATTGTCCAGGAAGAGTCGGGCAAACCAGACTTTGTTTCTACCCTGATCTCCTATCAGGAAGGCATGACCAGAAATTAAAACATAAGTTCTTTTGCTAAATTTTCAGGAACTTCTGTAATTAGTGCTCGGCTTTTTCCTGCTCCTGCTCCTGAACAAGGGTATTCAGTAAACTAACCACCTGATCACTGGCATTTTCAACCGTTTCAAACCCCTGCACAATTTGCTCCTTAACAGCCTCATCCTGCTCCCAGTTCTGATCAATTAATTCAATGATTTCATGGGTTGCCTTATGGACAATAGAATGCGGTTTTTCCAGATCTTTAAAGGCCTGAAGCTGACTGAAGTGCTCCTGTCCTTCTCCCTCATAATACCATTTACCCAGATTACAGTTATGGTGATCCACACTAACGGCTTTGGCCTCATCAGATTCCTGACCATGACTCATAGCCAGATAGGCATTTTGTTTATAGACCAGGTGATCAACTTTAACCAGGGAGGCAAAATTAACCTTCTGTGCATAGGAAATCTTATTTAATGTGGTCTGCGTAGCATAAGAGAAACTGGTAAAACGTTTTTCAAAGGCCTGAATCTGTTGCTGTGATTCATTAGTCATTTCCCGCATCTGTTCAGAATCTACCAGCATTTTTTTCGTTTCAGCGGTAATGCTCGCAATCATAGTGGTAATTTCATCCGTCGCATCTTTGGTATTGGCTGCCAGAGTTCTGACCTCATCGGCCACCACGGCAAAGCCCCTGCCCTGCTCACCAGCACGTGCTGCCTCAATGGCCGCATTTAATGCCAGCAGGTTGGTCTGTTCTGCAATACCGGCAATCATGGTAATAACATCGTTCATTCTTACACTGTGTTCATTCAGACTTTCAATTGCATTGCTGGTTACATCCACCCGGTTCATTACTTCTTTGAGCACTTTAACAATATGCTTAAGTTCCTGTTGAGCACTGGCAACATCATCGGCATTTTCCCTCGCTATTTCAACCACTCCGGACATTTGTTCTGTAATATTCCTCATATCCTGCTGATTAAGTTTCAGATTTGATAGCATTTTACTAATATTCAAATTACTCAGGCGGGATAGCAAATCATTACGATTAACATAAGTCGCATTTTCTTCCATGGTTCCCAGTGCCAGATTCAGGTTTTGTAATGAAATTTTAAAATCACCATGTAATCCTTCTGGCTGGGTTTTACGAAAAAACCTTCCCTGAGAAGCCGCATTAAAAGTGGTGTTTACCTCTCTGAAAAAAGGCTCAATCTGATCCAGCATATCATTAATATGCCAGGCCATATCATACAGTTCTTTTTCTACATCAATATTGGTAATTCTACCGCCGAATTTGCCATGACTGGCATCACTCATAATTTCCGTTATCTGTTCCAGCATTTCAAAGGGACGTTTAACAAAATACAGAGCATAAATACCATAGGCACTGGAAACTACCCAGAAACCAAGGTACCAGTAATTAATACCATATTGAAAAAACACTACTAACAACAGGGTAAAAATCAGAAAGTTAAAGCCATGAATCAGCAGGTTTATCTTAAATCGCAAGGATAAATTCTTCATAACTTACTCCTTTAGAATTTAATGCGTCCACCAGAAAGGCAATGGAGTAGTCCATTTGATCTTTAGCATGATGCTGTTGCTCAATTTCCAGCATTTTCTGATAGATAGGCTCAATAACCGCCAGGGCTTCACGGGACGGCTTGCGGCGAACAGAAAGATAACCAGTAATATTGCCAGAGGCATCCCGATCCGGCGTGATATTGGCAAAAACCCAGTAATAATGACCGTCTTTAGCCAGGTTTTTTACATAGGCAAACACTTCTTCACCCTTTGAAATAGTATCCCAGACGAATTTGAAAGCCCCCCGAGGCATATCCGGATGACGGATAATATTGTGCTGAATACCCAGCAGTTCCTTTTCGGTATATTTTGCCATGTCCATAAAAATACGGTTAGCATAGGTAATACGCCCCTTGGTATCAGTTTTGGACACAATATAAGAATTTTCAGGCAGTGTTCGCTCTATATCCAGAGGCTGTATTTTTGGTTTCATTGCAGTATCTTCTTGATTTGAGAATGAAATAACGTACCTACTACTTGAGGGTAGACAACCAGTACGAATTTTTCAAATTAAATAATCCAAAATAAAAACACAGAGTTCAGGATATATAACGGCAGGAAACTGATAAACATCAGTTTTTTTGAAAAGAAGTAAAAATTGAGCATGGACAGGATGACCATGCTCGCAAGGTTTTTAGAAAATTACAGGCACTCACCAACAGACTGCTCAGCACAGACCCGACCATCCACCCATGTGGCATTACCCAGTTTAGCCTGGATCAGTATAGCCCCCTGTAGGTTTGCACCCCGCAAATTAGCACCACGCAGATCAGCATCAAGCAGGTTAACCTTTTTCATATTCGCCAGCATCAGATTGGCATCCTGTAAATTGACAGCATGCATGTGGGCTCCTTCCAGGTTGACCAGCATCATATCAGCCCCTTTAAAATTGGACATATCCAGGGTCGAATAGGACAGATTGGCGCGCTGAAGATTGGCCTTGTCCAGACGCATAGTAGTCATAGAGGCACCATTCATATCAACGCCGGCAAGATTGGCTCCCACTCTTACGGCCGAAGTACACTGGGCATTCGGTTCAAATTTACAGGCCTTATTGACATCATTGATAGAGTCGATATCATCCGTCCAGGCATGAGCATTGGAGATAAGACTACCGGCAAGCAATACAGAGCCGGCAATCATTGACGATTGTAGTAAGCTTTTCATTTTATAACCCTCAGGAAAAGAAAAAATTAAAAATGCCCTTTTTATTTTAATATCTTTATTTAAGCTCGTTTGAGCTCAATTTAGTTAATAGGGCTTAAACCAAAATAAATCATGTAATAAAAAACAGATTAATATTAATGGAAATTGAATAAAAAAAACATTGATATAAAGCAAATGACCAAAAAATCTGTTTTAAATGGACTTTTCCAGGGCTTCCAGCAGGGCATCACGTAATTGCGGTTGTTGTTCAATATCCTCAACATTCAAATGACGTAAGGCAATGTCCTGTACTATCTTCAGTTTTTGCTGATATAACCATTGCTGCTGAAAACATTCAAAATCAAACTGTTCACCCTGCAGACATTCACCCGCCAGGCCTGTTGGTTCACTAAAAACAACTTCACTGGCCAGCATCACTTCATAAGCATAGGAATAACCGTCAATTTCACCATTTTTGGCTATCATATTATAAACATACTGGGGGATCATTCCCGGTTCCAGAACCGGTTTAGCAGCAAAAAGCACATCCAGATCAATTCTGGCAGACGGGGAAAATGTTTCTCCTTTAAAAGAGAATTTTATTGTGGCAGTAATACTATTTGTCATAATCAGGTTCTCGGTGTAACCACTCCGGTTTGTCCCTGATATTTACCATTTTTATCTTTATAGGAAATATCACATTCCTCATCCGATTCAAAAAACAGCATTTGTGCCACCCCTTCATTGGCATATATTTTTGCCGGTAAAGGGGTGGTATTGGAAAATTCCAGAGTCACATGACCTTCCCACTCCGGTTCCAGTGGCGTTACATTAACAATAATACCGCAACGGGCATAGGTGGATTTACCCAGACAGACCGTCAGAACTTTTCTTGGGATACGAAAATACTCCACGGTACGCGCCAGGGCAAAGGAATTAGGCGGAATGATACAGACATCGGACTCAACATCCACAAAGCTATTATCATCAAAATCCTTGGGATCTACTATAGCTGAATTAATATTGGTAAAGATTTTAAACTCTCTGGAACAGCGTACGTCATAGCCATAGCTGGACGTACCATAAGATACAATTCTCTGACCGTTCAGCTCTTTAACCTGATTACGCTCAAAAGGCTCTATCATGCCTTCATTTTCAGCCATGGAACGGATCCAGTGATCGGATTTAATACTCATAAGAATCTGGTTCTCGCATTATTGCTTAAAATTGGTGCTTAAATTAGTGCTCAAATTATTTTATTATTTCTCAAATACCATAAAAAAAGCGAACCATGCCGCTTTTTTATCTTTGTTATTATCTATTTGATAAAAACTAAAAACAAGCAAGAAGCAAAAAAAAGCCGCCGTACATTAGCTGTACAGCGGCTTTTTTACTTCATACTAAAATTTTTATTGGTTATTAATCATTTTTAATAACAATTTTAGGGAAGCGGTTAGTGTAATCACGGGCTTTAAGTGCCAGTTTAGCTGCAACCTTACGGGCAATATCAATATACAGCTCAGTTATACGACTGTCTGGCTCTGAAACTACAGTAGGCTTACCGTCATCCGCCAGCTGACGAATACTCATATCCAGAGGCAGAGCACCTAATAAGGCAACATTTTCCTCTTCAGACATGCGCTGACCGCCGCCTTCACCAAAGATACGTTCTTCATGACCACAGTTGCTACAGATATGAGTGGACATATTTTCTACCACACCCAGTACCGGCACATTCACCTTTTCAAACATTTTCAGACCTTTACGGGCATCCAGTAAGGCAATATCCTGAGGGGTAGTTACTACGACTGCGCCACTGACGGGGATCTTCTGAGCCAGAGTCAGCTGAACATCACCAGTGCCCGGCGGCAGATCCACAACCAGATAGTCAACATCTTTCCAGCGGGTATCTTTAAATAACTGTTCAAGTGCCTGAGTGACCATAGGGCCGCGCCAGATCATTGGAGTATCATCATCAATCAGAAAACCAATGGACATGGTCTGAATGTCATAATTAACCAGCGGTTCCAGAGACTGACCGTCTTCTGATTCAGGCTTGCCGCTGATACCTAACATACGCGGCATACTGGGACCATAAATATCCGCATCCAGTACTGCAACACGGGCGCCTTCTTTAGCCAGCGCCAGCGCCAGGTTAACCGTGGTGGTGGATTTACCCACACCGCCTTTACCGGACGCCACAGCAACAATGTTTTTAACACCTTGAATAGGCTGTACGCCTTTTTGCACGGCATGTATAACGATTTTACTGCTGACATTGACTTCAACTTCATCAATACCGTCAATTTCTGTTAACAGGGTGGTCAGTTTTTCGCTTAATTCCTGCTCATAACCCTGATGCGGAAAGCCCAGTTCAATATCAACAATTGCTTTTGAACCATCCACCTGAACATTTTTAACACACTTGGCAGAAACCAGATCGGTTTCAAGGTAAGGGTCAATAAATTCTTTTAATTTTTCTTCAACTTGCTCTGCAGTTGCCATGTTAAAAAACTCCACCTGTTAAATTTTGAATTCAAGTCTGAACTCTGCTAAAACCTTAGTAAATAAGTAGGGTATTATACAGATTTCTTTAATATACTCAAGAATATACTCAGGTGAGAGACCTGAGATTAAGTCTGGATGTCCGGCAAAAGCGGTTTTCAGTCCGGCCATGCTTGTGAAAGAACCGTTAAAATTGGTAAGATAGCGTGTTTTATTTTTCCACGCTCGGCTTAATATTAAACAACACATTAAACAACTAACAGACTATTAATTTACCGATTATACCGTCATTAATACCCATAGTTAAAATATGCGTATTAAAGGTATTAACAAAAGGGTTTTCCGTTCATGGCAACACAAGCGAATTCAACTACTGTGCAAAACAACAGCAAAAGAAAAATCCTGGTGACCAGTGCATTACCCTATGCCAATGGCTCTATCCATCTGGGACATCTTGTTGAATATATCCAGACCGATATATGGGTACGCTTTCAGAAAATGCAAGGTCATGAATGTTACTATGTCTGTGCCGATGATGCCCACGGCACGCCCATTATGCTGCGAGCCCAGTCCGAAGGCATTACCCCTGAACAGCTGATTGCAGAAACCAGCAAGGAACACCAGGCCGATTTTAAGGACTTTGCCATTGCCTTTGACAATTACTACAGCACCCACAGCCCGGAAAACCGCTTTTTTTCTGAAACCATCTATAACCGCCTGAACGATGCCGGTCATATCAGCAAGCGCACCATCTCCCAGGCCTATGATCCTGAAAAAGAAATGTTTTTACCGGATCGTTTTATTAAGGGTGAATGTCCAAAATGCGGTGCCGCTGATCAATACGGCGATAATTGTGAAGTCTGCGGTGCCACCTACAGTCCTACGGAATTAAAAAATGCCGTGTCTGCGGTCTCCGGTGCCAAACCGGTTGAAAAAGATTCAGAGCATTTTTTCTTTAAATTACCGGACTTCGAACCCATGTTAAAGGAGTGGACAGCATCCGGTCATTTACAGGATGAAGTCAGCAATAAATTACAGGAATGGTTTGAGGCCGGCCTGCAGGAATGGGACATTTCCCGCGATAAGCCTTATTTTGGTTTTGAAATACCCGGCACTACTGACAAATATTTTTATGTCTGGCTGGATGCCCCCATTGGTTATATTGCCAGTTTTAAAAACCTGTGCGACCGTGAAGGCATTGATTTTGACAGTTTCTGGGAATCCGACAGCCAGAGTGAGCTCTACCATTTTATTGGCAAGGACATTATTTATTTTCATGGTCTGTTCTGGCCAGCCATGCTGCATGGCGCCGGATTCAGGACCCCAACGGCTATTTTTGCCCACGGATTTCTGACCGTGGACGGACAGAAAATGTCCAAATCCCGGGGCACCTTTATTAAAGCACGAACCTATCTGGAGCAGTTAAATCCGGAATACCTGCGTTATTACTTTGCCGCTAAACTGGGCAGTGGTGTTACTGATCTGGATTTAAATCTGGAAGATTTCCGGCTACGGGTCAATTCGGATCTGGTAGGCAAGGTCGTTAATATTGCCAGCCGCTGTGCCGGCTTTATTAAAAAGAAATTTAACTCAACCCTGTCAGAAAGCGTCAGTGAGCCACAGCTGTTTGACCAGTTTGCCGATGCCGCTGATGCCATTGCACAGCATTATGAAGACCGGGAATTCAGCAAGGCCGTGCGGGAAATTATGGCTCTGGCGGATCAGGCCAACCAGTATATTGATGAGAAAAAACCCTGGCAGGCCATTAAGGAAGAAGGCAGAGAACAGGAAGTACATGATGTCTGCAGTATGGGCCTGAACCTGTTCCGGCAGTTAATCATCTATCTGGCACCGGTACTGCCCGTTATGGCTGATAAGGTCGCCGACTTTTTAAACCTGGACAGCATGAACTGGGACGATGCTCAGACACCGTTAACCAATCATGAAATTAAAAAATTCAAACCTCTGATGATGCGGGTTGAAGATGAACGGGTGCAGGCCGTTATTGATGCCTCCAAAGAAGAACTTAAGGCCACCCAGAGCGAAGTTAAACAGGACAGCACAGCCTCTAAGGCTGATAACGATTCACCGTTAAGTGCTGTTCCCATTAGCGAAACCATTAACTTCGATGATTTTGCCAAAATAGATTTACGCATAGCCCGTATTGTTAAGGCAGAGCACGTGGAAAAAGCCGATAAACTGCTCCAGCTCACACTGGATCTGGGCGGTGAAACCCGCAATGTCTTTGCCGGTATAAAATCCGCCTACAAACCAGAAGACCTGGAAGGCAAACTAACGGTCATGGTCGCCAACCTGGCCCCCAGAAAAATGCGCTTCGGCCTCTCCGAAGGCATGGTTCTGGCCGCAGGCCCGGGCGGAAAGGATCTATGGATTCTGAATCCTGACGGGGATCAGGAAAATGGTGCACAGCCGGGTATGAGAGTGAAATAAGGAGAAGCGCTGAGCGCTGAGCGCTGAGTATTTAGCAAAAACATTCTTTTTCTAAACGCTCAGCGCTCAGCGCTCAACGCTTATATAAATGAGCGAATATTTTTTACTATTAATCTCAACCATCTTTGTTAACAACTTCGTGCTGGTTAAGTTTCTTGGCCTGTGTCCGTTTATGGGCTCGTCCAGGAAGCTGGAAGTGGCGGCGGGGATGGCGCTGGCGACGACCTTTGTTTTAACGCTGTCATCCGCCTCCAGTTATCTTGTTAATCAGTATATTCTTATTCCTCTGGATATTGAGTATCTGCGCACCATTACCTTTATTCTGGTGATTGCGGCTGTGGTTAACTTTACTGAAATGGTGGTGCATAAAACCAGTCCTATGCTGTATCAGGTACTGGGGATGTTTCTGCCTTTAATTACCACTAACTGTGCAGTATTAGGGGTGGCCCTGCTTAATGTGCAGACCGGCTATAACTTTTTTGAGTCGATTATTTTCGGTTTTGGTGCTGCGGTGGGTTTTTCCATGGTAATGGTCTTATTCGCTTCCATTCGCGAACGCCTGGCTTCGGCGGATGTTCCGGAAATTTTTCAGGGTGCGCCCATTGGTCTGATCACCGCCGGCTTAATGTCTATTGCTTTTTTAGGGTTTACCGGACTGGATAAGGGGCTGCACTAGGATGCTCTGGGGAATACTGGCCATTGTTGCTCTGGCAGCCCTGTTTGGGCTGTTGCTGGGTCTGGCCTCTGTCGTCTTTAAGGTAGAATCCAGTCCAGTCGTGGATCAGATTGATGCCCTGCTGCCGCAGACCCAGTGCGGCCAGTGTTCCTATGCCGGCTGCCGGCCTTATGCCGAGGCCATTGCCGCCGGTGAGGCTCCAATTAACCTTTGTCCGCCCGGCGGCGAAAATACCGTACAGGCTCTGGCTGATCTGCTGGATGTAGAAGTACTGCCTCTGGATGAGGAAGAAGACGTCCACGAGGGGCCGATTGTTGCGGTTATTATCGAAGATACCTGCATCGGCTGTACTTTATGTATTCAGGCCTGTCCGGTGGATGCCATTATCGGTGCTGCCAAACAGATGCATACGGTCATAGAAAGTGAATGTACCGGCTGTGAACTCTGTGTCCCGCCCTGTCCTGTGGACTGTATTGAAATGGTACCGATTAAACAGACCATTACTACCTGGCACTGGCCGGAACCCCAGTACGACGTTAACCATACACCCTCGGGAAATATTTTTACTACTATTGATCAGGTACTGGCGGAGAACACTCATCCATGAGTATCAGCACACACATAAAACGCTTATGGTCTTTCCCCGGCGGCCTGAAACTGGAGGGCAGAAAACAACTGTCCAATGAAGGCCCCATTGAAATCGCTGAAATACCCCGTCTGCTGGAAATCCCTCTGAGTCAGCATATTGGTCACCCGGCTGAAGCAGTCGTTAAAGTCGGTGATTGTGTCAAAAAAGGTCAGCTCATAGGTCATGCCGAAGGATCGGTCAGTGCCCCCGTACACGCCTCCAGTTCCGGTACGGTAACAGCTATTGAAGAACGGCTGGTCCCCCACCCGTCCGGCTTGCCGGCTTTATGTGTCATTATAGAAACGGATGGTTATGACCACTGGGATAGCCATACCCCTTTAATTGCTCTGGATGATCCGCAGCACAAAAGTCTGCATGCACTGACTGCGGAACAAATTACCGATAAGGTGGCCGAGGCAGGTATTGTGGGTCTGGGCGGTGCACTTTACCCCTCAGCCGCCAAACTGGAAACCGCCCGAAAAAAAGCCACTGACACCCTGATCATCAATGCCGCAGAATGTGAGCCTTATATTACCTGCGATGATGCCCTGATACGTAACCGTCCGGAAGAAATTATTCTGGGCATTTTACTGATAAAAAAAATTGTTGGGGCCAAATACTGCCTGATCGGTATTGAAGACAACAAACCTGAAGCATTTAAGGCCTTATCCGATGCCATTGCCGGTTATGAGCGGGCTATCCATGAACATTGCGAACAGACCATAGAAATTATTCAGGTGCCGACCCGTTATCCGGCCGGCGGCGAAAAACAACTAATACAGGTCCTGACAGGCCAGGAAGTTCCAACTCAGGGGCTGCCTATGGACATCGGCATTATCTGTCACAATATCACCACAGCAGCGGCCGTCTATCAGGCCGTTTATCGAGGCGAACCCTTAGTGTCCCGTATTGTCACCATTACCGGCGGCGCCATAAAAAAACCGCAGAATATGGAAGTGGCCATCGGCACCTCTATTCGGGAGATTCTGGATCAGGCTGGCTGGGATAAAAGCAGAGTCGATAAAATTATTATGGGTGGCCCCATGATGGGTTTTGCCCTGCCCTCTATTGATGTTCCGGTCACCAAGGCCACTAACTGCATTCTGGTCAGCGAACCCGGCGAACTGGCCACTCCACCGCCGGCCATGCCCTGTATCCGCTGTGCCCGCTGTGCCGACAGCTGCCCCATGTCTCTGCTGCCCCAGCAGATGTACTGGTACGCCAAAGCCCGGGATCTGGATAAAATTCAGGACTATAATATTTTTGACTGCATTGAATGCGGCTGCTGTTCCTATGTCTGTCCCAGTAATATTCCTCTGGTACAGTATTTCCGTTACGCCAAAAATGAAATATGGGATGATGAGCGTGAACGCAATAAAGCCAACCTGGCCCGTGAGCGCCATGAGTTCCGCCAGGAACGTCTGGAAAAAATAAAAAAAGCCCGGGAAGAAGCGGCCCGACTGCGTAAGGAAAAGC
>JALTKC010000001.1 GCA_027076245.1 Gammaproteobacteria bacterium | reverse complement strand
TAACTTCCTGATTAGACAGTTCTGCATCAAGAAAAGCAGATAAAATTTCCTGTGTTTCCGGTTTAGACATATTGACGACACTCGTTGTTGTATTGTTTACTGTATTTTTACTGCCAGAGCTTCTGTTTCCGCCAGAGCCTCTGTCACTGTCAGTGCTGCTATAATTACCAGAGATTTTCATCGCTTGCACCCTCCAGAATTACAATTATATCCCCTGTTTTTTCAGGGATATACTGCTTAGTTTCATATTCAGGCTATAAGTTCCCTGATTTCTTTATCAATGGCCTCCCTGGCTCTGAAAATTCGTGATCGAACCGTACCTACCGGACAGTCCATAACTTCTGCAATTTCATCGTAGCTCATGCCTTCAAACTCTCTGAGTGTAATAGCCACTTTGAGCTCTTCCGGTAAATCTGAAATGGCCTGGTCGATGGCTTCCTTAATTTCCTGTTTTATCATGTTTGCCTCGGGTGTCGAGTTGTCATGCAAAACAGCGCCGCCATCATAATATTCTGCCTCTGTGGCATCCACATCAGATCGCGGCGGCCTTCGGCTCTGTGCCGTTATATAATTTTTGGCTGTATTAATGGCAATACGGTACAGCCAGGTATAAAAGGCACTGTCACCGCGAAAACGCGGCAATGCCTTATATGCCTTAATAAACGATTCCTGAACCACATCGAGAACATCATCGCTGTCACGGACATAGGGAGCAACCAACTTGGCCAGTTTATGCTGATATTTGATTACCAGTAAATCAAATGCACTTTTATCACCCCGTTGTACTCGCTTAATTATCTCCAGATCGATTTTATTCTGCGATTCATTATCGCTCATTGGTTCCTCATTAATATCAAAAAAGTCATTGGCTCAATATACCATTTTTAAGCCTTAATGGACATTGCCAACGCTTCTGTATTTAGGACATTAGCACCGGAAAATAGTTCCGATTGGTTACAAATATATCCATAAATCTTATCAGGACATTCAGTCGCTGTTAATTTTATATACTCCCATTAGGATAGTAGGTATTTATAGTAAAATTGGGCATAATCAATACCTGTTCCAGGAAATTTCAGGAAATTTATGGATACCCAATGTTTTGATGTCATTATTGTCGGTACCGGTGCCGCCGGACTTACCGTTGCTCTGGCCCTGGCAGAACAGACAGAACACCATCCAGACGCACGCCTTCCCAAAATAGCACTTATTTCCAAGGGTAATATAGCCAATGGCTCTACCCTTTATGCCCAGGGCGGAATCGCTGCCGTGATGGATGAGGCCAACGACAGTATTCAGTCACACATTGAGGACACCCTCAATGCTGGAGCCGGCTTGTGCCATCGGGATGCTGTTCACTACACTATTGAGCATGGCAGACAGGCCATTGAGTGGCTTATTAAACAGGGCGTGACCTTTTCCAGAGAGGAAAACAGGGAGGGTTATCATCTGACCCGGGAAGGCGGTCACAGCCAGCGCCGGGTTATCCATGCGGCGGATGCCACGGGTAAGGCTTTATCCAGAGGACTGATTGATCGTCTGGAAGAACATAAAAACATTAAAGTTTTCGATCATTATCTGGCGGTTGATCTGATTATGTCGCCGGACAATAAAAAACAGTGTATTGGTCTGTACCTTCTGGATACCCGCAATAATCAGGTAATGGATGTACCGGCCAAATATACCGTTCTGGCCACTGGCGGTGCCAGCAAGGTTTATCTGTATACCAGCAACCCAGACACCTCTACCGGTGATGGTATTGCCATGGCCTGGCGGGCCGGATGCCGGGTGGCTAATATGGAATTTAACCAGTTTCACCCGACCTGTCTGTATCACCCCAAAGCCAAATCTTTTTTAATTACCGAAGCCCTGCGCGGAGAAGGAGCCAGGTTAACACTGCCCGACGGCACTCCTTTTATGCATAAGTTTGACTCCAGGGAAGAACTGGCTCCCAGAGATATTGTTGCCCGTGCCATTGATTATGAAATGAAACGTACCGGCTCGGATTATGTACACCTGGACATAACACACAAATCGGCTGATTTTATTAAAGAGCATTTTCCCACCATTTATGAGCGCTGTCTCAGTTATGGCATTGATATTACCAGAGAACCCATTCCAGTAGTCCCTGCCGCCCATTATACCTGCGGCGGAATTATGACCGATTTAAATGGCCAGACAGATATTGCCAATCTTTTTGCCATTGGTGAAACCGCTTTTACCGGACTGCATGGTGCCAACCGCATGGCCAGTAATTCCCTGCTGGAATGCATTGTGTTTGGGAAAGCCGCCGCTGAAGTCATTAAGGAAGGTCTAAGCCGCTATGAATGTGAGCCCATGCTCCCCCCCTGGGATGACAGCCGGGTAACCGGCTCAGAAGAAGAAGTGGTTATAACCCACAACTGGGACGAACTGCGCCGTTTTATGTGGAATTATGTCGGCATTGTACGCAAAAACAAGCGACTGCTGCTGGCGCGTCAAAGGGTTAACCTGCTCAAGCGGGAGGTGGATGATTATTACCGGCAGTACCTGATTAACGGTGATTTAATTGAACTGAGGAATCTGGTAACCGTGGCAGAACTGATTATTAACAGTGCCATGCAGCGCAAGGAAAGCCGGGGGCTGCATTATACTCTTGATTATCCTTATACCGATGATAAAAACTTTTTAAAAGATACGGTACTGACACCGCCTGAAAAGTAAAACTATTAACTCCTGCGGTTTTACAAGTACCGACGCTATACCGTTCAGTCATCGGTAACAGACAGATAAGCCAGCAGATCCCTGATTTCTTCAGGACTCATTTCAGCAAAAAAATCGGCATCATCATCATGTTCCCGCTCACCACGAGCAAAAGCCTTTAACTGTTTTGTCAGATACTGGGTATATTGCCCGCTTAAGGGTGGTATTATAGAATTTTTCTTACCCTTGCCGTCTCGGCCATGACAGGAGCGGCATTCTGTTTTGTAGAATTTTTTTCCACGGGCAATATTGCCTTCTGTTCTGGGAATATTAAACACTTTTTTGGCTATCAGCAGTTTTTCATAGGCCGGCATATCCTTTTCAAACACCGGCATGGTGGTGATCAGTTCAATCTGGGATAAATAAGTGGTTATAGAGGGAATATCTTCATCCGGTAATTCCCGTTCATTGGCATAGGGGCGCATGGGTATATTTTTGCGCTCATTGTGTTTAAACAACTTAATCTGGCGGGCCAGGTATTGTGGTGGGAAACCGGCCAACCGGGGATATTCACCCTGCTTGCCGCCCTGAGCGTATTCACCATGACAACCGGCACAGACCTCATTGATTTCTTCACCCAGACCCAGATCAATTTCTGGTTCTTCAGCGTATCCTGTGCTGCTTAATATAAGAAGCAGAGCAGCACCCCCCTTAATCCCCCTTCTGAAGAAGGGGGAGAACAGATAGGTACACGTAAGATGGGAGTGAAATAATGTATGCATATACTCTCTGGTCAGGCAGAATTATGGATCAGCTGAAACCGGTTCCTCTGGTTTTAACTCTGGTTTTAACTCTGATTTTAAATTGGGTTTATTAAAATTTATAAGTTTTAAACGTCGTTTTAAGTCTCTGAAATGATCCGCCCCTACCCGGTCACGGGTGATCAATACTGACTCAGAATAAAACGCAAATAGTAATTTTTTAATCCAGCCGGATTGTCCGTGCGGCTTTAAATTCAGAATAACCAGGTATTCTGTCAGCACAGAATCGGGAAGTATATCCGCCTTAATTACATCGTTATTGATATAACAGACAAAACACCAGTTAAAATCCGTTAAGGTTAAGCGGCTAACGGCCTGGTCATGCGTCATCAGTAAATGTTTTTTAAACAGTTTATACATATAAACAGCGGTTATTATAAGCAGCAGCCATTTAATCCAGAATGCCACAGCACTTATCCATACAGCCACTATTACCAGTACCGTAAAACAACTGTAAATAATTATCAGCCCTTTGGCGGGCTTAAGAGTGATGGTGAAGCCGCTGTTGATGGGCAGTTCGGATGGTGTGGACAATATCCCTGAGTTCTGTTTCATTTGCTTCCTGCATTCCCATAAGATAATCAAACAGTACGGGGTCAATTATAGTTAATAACTGCTCAAATTGATATTTCTGCTCCTCCGACAAGGCATCATAGTCATAGGTCAGAAAGTCCTGCAGAAATAATTCCAGTTCCAGCATACCCCGCCGACATTGCCATTGCAGACGTTGACGGTTTTTAAATGATTTGTCATGTTCGGTATTATTAGTCATCACAACATATTTTTTAACATAAGCTGCTTAATGTGTCCAATGGCTTTGGTTGGATTCAGGTGCTTGGGGCAGGCATCCACGCAACTCATAATAGAATGGCAGCGGAACAGTTTATAGGGGCCTTCCAGATCTTCCAGGCGTTCTTCTGTTGCCTGATCCCGACTGTCGGCCAGAAAGCGCCAGGCCTGCAATAAGGCTGCCGGGCCGCGGAATTTGTCCGGATTCCACCAAAACGAAGGACAGGAAGTTGAACAGCAGGCACACAAAATACATTCATACAGACCGTCCAGTTTGTCCCGTTCCTGGGGGCTTTGAGTAAATTCTACTTCCGGTTCAGGATCTTTAACAATCAGCCAGGGCTTTACGGCACGGTACTGATTAAGAAACTGGGTCATATCGATCACCAGATCACGGATCACCGGCAGGCCCGGCAAGGGTCGAATCACCACGGGCTCAGATAACTCCGCCAGCGGTGTGATACAGGCAAGCCCGTTTTTACCGTTAATATTCATACCGTCAGAACCACAGACCCCTTCCCCACAGGAATGTCTGAAGGTCAAGCTTTCATCCTGTTCATTTTTTATTCTCAGCAAAGCATCACGCAGCATTAAACCCGGTGTAATATCCTGCAGTTCAAAGTCCTGCATATGGGGTTTGCTGTCTGTTTCAGGATTATACCGATAGATAGAAAAACGCATAATTTAGTAAACCCGCTCTTTAGGTGGAAAAGTGTCAACACTGATGGGCCGGGTGCGCACCGGTTTATAACTTAAACGGTTGTCCTGCTGATAATACAGGCTATGTCTGAGCCAGTGTTCATCATCCCGTTTAGGAAAGTCTACTCTGGAATGGGCACCACGGCTCTCCTGTCTGGACAGGGCACTGATGACGGTAGCCAGTCCCAGTTCCACCAGATTTTCCAGCTCCAGAGCTTCCACTCTGGCGGTATTAAAGATACGGGAATAATCGCTGATAACGGCATGCTTCAGACGTTCCTGTATAGACTTCACTGCCTGCACTCCTTCAGCCAATACTTCTTCCGTTCTGAACACCCCGCACTTTTCTTCCATCACCTGCTGAAATTCGGCTTTTAAAGCAGACACACTCTCAACTGTTGCAGAATGACCCACAGCAGAAGCAGGCTGCTCCCAACGAGCCAGTCTTTGCACAGCCTGCTCGACTGTTTCATCCGGTAAAGGCTTATGCTGGCGATGAGTTTTTAGATAGTCAATGATATGTTTACCAGCCGCCCGGCCAAAGACCACAATATCCAACAGTGAATTACCGCCGAGACGGTTAGCACCGTGTACCGAGGCACAGGCACATTCTCCGGCCGCATACAGGCCTGGGATCTCTTCCTCAGCTCCGGTACCCACAGGTACCACCACCTGAGCGTAGCGATTGGTTGGGATACCGCCCATAGTATAGTGTGCCGTGGGAAATACCGGCATGGGGGCTTCAATGGGATCAATCCCCAGAAAGGTCAGGCTGATATCCCGGATCCCCGGCAGGCGTTTTTTTATCACTTCGGGATCCAGATGATCCACTTTTAACAGTACATAATCCTTATTCGGTCCACAGCCCCGCCCTTCTCTTATTTCAACGGCAATAGCCCGGCTGACCACATCTCTGGAAGCCAGATCTTTGGCGTGAGGCGCATAACGCTCCATAAAGCGTTCACCTTCGCAATTAACCAGATAACCGCCTTCACCGCGTACCCCTTCACTGATCAGCATCCCCTTACCGGCCACTCCGGTGGGATGAAACTGAAAAAACTCCATATCCTGCAAAGGAATGCCTGCCCGTAAAGCCATAGCCAGTCCATCACCTGTATTAATACTGGCGTTAGTATTGGTTCTGAATAACTGCCCGGCACCACCGGTGGCAATAAGCGTGGTTTTGGCTTCAATAATTATTTTTTCGCCGCTTTCAATATCAAATGCCAATGCGCCCAGTATGTCACCCCGCTCATTTTTAAGTAAATCCACGGCAAAAAACTCATCAAAAAAATGAGTTCTGGCATTGATGTTCTGTTGATAGAGGGTGTGCAGCATGGCATGACCGGTTCGGTCCGCTGCAGCACAGGTACGGGCCGCCTGTTCACCACCAAAGTTCTGACTCTGACCGCCAAAGGGTCGCTGATAAATCCGGCCGTTTTCCAGACGGGAGAACGGTACCCCATAGTGTTCCAGTTCAATCACTGTATTAGGTGCCGCACGACACATATATTCTATGGCATCCTGATCGCCCAGATAATCACTGCCTTTTACCGTATCATACATATGCCAGTGCCAGTGATCATCGGTCACATTTCCCAAAGCGGCATTGATACCGCCCTGAGCTGCTACTGTATGAGAACGGGTTGGAAACACCTTGGAGATCACCGCCACCGCTGCTTCGGCCTGGGACAATTGCAATGCCGCCCTCAGCCCCGCGCCACCGGCACCAATGACCAGAGTATCAAATTTTCTTTTGGCAATTGTCATTACAGACTTTCTCCGGAAATATTATAGTAATTATTAAACAGTCAGCGTCAGGGAAAACAGAATTTTCAACATATAAAGACTTGAACTAATAAGAAACAGGCTGATAAGGGTCAAAACCAGCAAACGAAGCGCATCATGGGGTATATAATCAATGACGATATCTCGCATGCCCACCCAGGCATGCCAGGCCAGAGTCAGAAAAAACAGACCGGTAGCCGTATTCATCAGCGGATGCGACAGCCAGCCTGTCCATTGCTGATAATTCATGCTTTCAGAAAATACCACAACACTCAGTACATAGAGGATATACAGGGCCATAAAGGCACCGGTTAAACGCTGTAATAGCCAGGCCTGCAGGCCTTTTGCCTGATATGACATCCAGTCAGACTCCTGATTTATATTTAGTTAGAATTATTACTCAAAACAAAACAACAGCCGCTATTGCGGTCACAAAAACACCCAGTATCATTACCAGTAAAGCCGATTTCTGAGCCGTCTGTCGTTCAATACCAATATCCAGATCCAGCAGAAAATAGCGGATGCCGGCAATAAAATGATGAGCCAGTGCCCAGATAAATACCAACATTATTAATTTCATCCAGATACTGTTTAAATCATTTTTAACCTGCAGAAAACCACTTTCGCCAGACAGGGATAATTGCAGCAGGTATAAAAAGTAAGGCAATGCCAGGAATAATAAAATACCGGCCGCCCGGTGGCCCACTGACATGACAGCCGACAGGGGGAAACGGACGCTCAGCAGATTCAGGTTTTTAGGCCGGCTTTTAGTAGAACGAACAGCAGAATGAACACTTGAATGCATTGAAAATTCTCTTGAATGACATTATATGTCTAAAGCATATACCTAAATGAGAGTAGATCAACAAAATGACGAATAAATGGATCGATTATTTAACTGAAACCGGCCTTAATTTTAACTCAGACAGAGAAGTGATCAATGATTCCACTGCAGGTCTCCCTGAAGCGGAGCTGTATCTGACTGATCTGTCCTGGCTTGGCATTATGGAAATCAGCGGTGATGACCGTCTGACCTATCTTCAGGGGCAGTTAACCAATGATATCAATGCCGTCAGTTCCAGCCTGTCTCAACTCAGTGCCCTATGTACCCCCAAAGGCCGTATGCGTGCCCTGTTTCATATTATACAGAACACCATAAAAGACAATGACAGCCTGTTACTGCAACTGCCGTATGGACTGCTGGCTGATAATATCAAGCGTCTGAAAATGTTTATTCTAATGAGCAAGGTTGAACTTAACGATGCCAGTGATGATATTATAAAAATTGGTCTGGCGGGTAAACATGCCGAACAGGTATTGCTCAATGCCGGGTTTACCATTCCTGAGCAGACTAATATGGTTACTCAGCACAATGATATGCTCCTGCTGCGTCTGGCCGGAGATACCCCCCGCTTTGAATGTCTGGGTAGTTTTGATGCTATACGGGATTTATGGGAATCTTTAACCAGACAGGCCACCTTACTTTCTACTCAACAATGGCGTCTGCTAGATATTGAGGCAGGCATACCCAATGTTTTTCCTCAGACCGCTGAAAGTTTTATCCCTCAAATGCTCAATTTACAGCACCTCAATGGAGTTAACTTCAAAAAAGGCTGTTATACCGGCCAGGAAGTCGTTGCCCGTATGCAGTACCTGGGCAAATTAAAACGCCGTATGTATCTGGCAAGCTGTCAGAGTGATACACTGCCGGAACCCGGTGCCGGCCTTTATTCCTCCTCCTCAACCAGCGGTCAGGGTGCAGGCAATATTGTTGATGCACAGTTCTCCGCTCCAGGAAAAGTGACTTTGCTGGCTGTTATCACCAATGAGGCTGTTGAAAAGCAGGATATTTTCCTGGACGAA